>JAYSXP010000525.1:0-27415 GCA_043717125.1 Polyangiaceae bacterium
GGCGAGGAGGCGTCCGAGGACGCTTCGAGCTCTGCGATGGCGCGCTCGAGGACGAAGGCGCGCGGATCACGGACGCGGTAGACGCGATGGCCCATGCCCATGACGCGCTCGCCGCGCGCGAGCGCTGCGGTCACCCATGCGCGCGCCCTCTCTGGCTCGCCGATGGCGTCGAGCATGTCGAGAACGGGCCCCGGCGCTCCGCCGTGGAGCTTCCCCTTGAGGGCGCCGATCGCGGCGACGACGGCCGAGATCGTGTCCGAAGCGGTGGAGGCGACGACCCTTGCCGCGAACGTCGAGGCGTTCATGCCGTGGTCGATCACGGTCACGAGATACGCGTCGAGCGCGGCGACCTCTGCCGCGGTCGGGCTGCGCCCCGCGATCATCCGGAGGTAGTCGGCGGCATGCGGGAGGCGCGCGTCGGGGCGAATCGGCGACGGCTGGTGAGCCCAGGCCGCGGCGAAGACGGCGACGGAGGAGACGACGCGCACCGCCTCGGAGAGGGGCTCCTCGCCAGAGGCGGATCCGAGGTGGGCGGTCGATGCGCGGAGCGCATCCATTGAATCCGGAAGTGCGAGCGCGTCGCCGAGCTCCCCGAGTCGCTCGAACGCGGCCTCGCGTGCATCGCCGAGAGCCTCGCGCAGCGCGGACCTCTCCGCTGCGCTCGGCAGCGCGCCACGGAAGAGGAGGTGCATGGCGTCCTCGAAGGGAACGCGTCCGGCGATCTCCTCGACGGGATGGCCCGCCAAGATGAGCCGACCCTGCTCTCCGTCGACGTCGCTCAGCCTGGTCGTCGCCGCGACGACCTCCTCGAGCCCGTTTGCTTCGATCCGCGTCATGGTGCCCCGCTTCCTCATTGATTTCGAGTGGTTATCGACGAATGGTGGCGATGACGGACGGCCCGTCGATTCGCCCCATCAATGTTGATCAATGTGGACAGGACCGGGCGACCCGGCATCATGGATTCGTGATTCAACGTCCCGGGATCGTCGATCAAGGTCGGAGCGGCGCGCGTGATCCGCGGACGCGCGAATGGGTCACCACGGCCGAGGCCACGCGGCTCCTCGGAGTGAAGCGCGAGACGCTGTACGCCTACGCGAGCCGCGGCCTGGTGCGGGCGGCGGCGTCGGGCGAGGGGCCTCGTGGCCGGGTCTACAACAGGGAAGACATCGATCGACTCCGCGCGCGGAGCCAGGCGCGGGCAGGACACGGACCCGTGGCGGCGAGCGCACTGCGCTGGGGCGAGCCCGTCCTCGAGACGCGCATCGGCTCCATCGGGCGCGAAGGTCCGATCTACCGGGGGCGTCTCGCCGTCGAGCTCGCGCGCGAAGGGGCTTCCTTCGAGGATGTCTGTTCGCTGCTTTGGGGCGCGCCGTTTCGACCGGAGGCGGAGCTCGACGGGCAGCGCCTCGGTGCGCCGGTCGAGCCTCTCCGTGCGCTCCTCCGAACGGGCGCCCAGCCCTTCGACGGAATGCTCGTCACCGCAGGCGTGCTCGCCGCGTCGGAGCCACGTGCGGAGCCTTCTCTCGAGGTTGCGCGGGCACGCGCGGCCGTGCTGATGAGGCGACTCGTCGCCGCGTGCGGGCTCGTGAGCACTGCGGACGCGGTCTCCTCTTCACTCGAGGCCACGAGCACGGCGCGCGCGCTGCTCGCCGCGCTGGGCGGGCGTACGACGCCGCCTCGTGTGGCGGCCATCACCGAGGCGCTCGTCTTGACCGCCGATCACGAGCTCAATCCCTCGACGTTTGCCGCGCGTGTCGCCGCGTCGGCGGGTGCGAGCTTGCCTGCGTGCACGATGGCTGCGCTCGCGGCGCTCTCGGGGCCCTTGCACGGCGCTGCGACGACTCGGGTCGAGGCGTTCGTCGCCGAGGTCGCTCGACCGGAACGCGGCGCCGCAGCAGTCGGCGACCGGCTTGCCAGGGGCGAGTCGGTCCCGGGGTTCGGCCACCCGGTATATCCGGAGGGCGACCCGCGGGGCGCGCGGCTGCTCGAGATCGCCGAACGACTGGGTGGCCGATCGCGCAGCGTGCGGATCATCGTTTCCGTCGTGAATGCGATGGAGCTGGTGGCGCGCGAGCGTCCAACGATCGACGTAGGGCTCGTGGCTCTCTCCGCAGCGCTCGGCCTCCCACGGGGCGGCGCGCTCGCGATGTTCGCGTGCGGACGCGTCGCGGGCTGGATCGCCCATGCCCTCGAGCAGCGTGCCGCGGGCTTCATTCTCCGTCCTCGCGCCCGCTACGTCGGCGTGTAGCCGCGCGCGACGCTCACCAGCTCTCCAACTCCACGCTTCGCACGGTCTCCTCGATCGGTACCGCCGGCTCGTACCCGAGCTCCTCGCGCGAGCGGCGGTCGTCCACCATGCAGACGTAGCGAATGTGGTCGAGCTCCGGCGCGGGGAACGTCGTCAGGCGCAGCGCCCAGAGCCGCTTCAGCACCGCTCGCCCGAACGTGTACGGGATCGGGATGCTCGGTTTTCCGAGGATCTTCACGATGTGCGAGAGCGGGAGCGGATCCGGACCCGCCACGTTGTAGATGCCCCGCCGCCCCGGCACGAGCGCCCGACCGATCGCCCGCACCACGTCCGACTCATGGACGATCTGCACCATGGGATCGAACCCGAGCAGCGTCGGGATCGTCGGCAGCCGCATGAAGTTCGACGCGGCGTTGTGCACGGCTCCGACGATGTGAACCGGCCGCAGGATCACCGTCTCCGTCGCGGGATGCTTCCAGAAGAAGCCCTGCGCGAGCATGTCGACCTCGATGAGGTCGCGGATCTCGCTGAAGCGCGCGCCGCCGAGAAGCGGCGCGTCCTCCGTCAGGAACTGGGCGTTGTCCGGCTGCGGCCCGTAGACGTTCGCGCTCGAGAGCACGACGAGCTTCGGCACCTGGAAGTGCGCCACGTACTCGAGCAATTTCTGGAAGCCCGCCACGTTCCACGAGTGATGCTCCGCCTGCGACGCCCGCGGATCGTGCATCACGCCGAGGTGGATCACCGCTTCGATCGGCTCCGCGCGGAAGAGGTCCTTCAGCTTCTTTCGCCGGATGTCGACCTGCTCGTGAACGACATCCTTTGGCTTGTCGGGGAACGGCCGGCGATCCACGCCGATCACGCGCCGCTCCCGGTGCTGGATCCGCACGACGTGCTTGCCCAGTCGCCCGCACGCGCCCGTCACGAGGATCGTCCCGGTGCCACGGGGCAGGGCAGCCGCCCTCGGCATCGAGCTCGGCGGAATGCTCCCCGGCACGCGCTGCGAGCGCGCCTGCCCCGTCGACTGCGGCGGCGCGCTCGGCGGCCTCTGCGAAGGCTTCTGCGACGGACGAAGTAGCTCCCCCATCAGAAAAAGACGCTCTTCCTCGCCTTGAGGCCGCGATTGATCATCGACTGGATCGTCGCTTTCACGACGAAGACCTTCTCCTCGATGACCGCGTCGTCGTCGTCGGGATCTCCCTCGAAGCGCATGGGCTCGCCGAAGTAAATCCGGTAACGCGTGGGCAGCGGCAACGCCCCGAAGGGCAGGAGCAGCTGCGGAAGGATCGGCATGTTCGGCATCCGGAGCAGCCGCGCGAGCGACGCGAAGTTGCCGACCGAGATGTATTGCTCCTCACCGCCGATCACCGCGACCGGAATGATCGGCGTGCCCGTCTCCAGGGCGAGACGCATGAAGCCCAGCCCGAAGTCGACCAGGTTGTAACGCTTGTCGAAGGACTTCGAGATCCCTCGCGCGCCCTCCGGGAAGACGAGCAGTGCCTCGTCACTCTCGAGCAGTCGCTTCGCGTTCTCCGGTACGCCCACCACCTGCCCGACCCGCGCGAAGAGCAGCGAGACGAACGGCAGCGTCTGCGTCCATTTTTCGACCATCGCCCGCGTGAAACGGGGCGGCTCGACGTCCATGAACAGCGACGCACCGATGAGCGCTGCGTCGATCGGAATCTGTCCCGAATGGTTGGAGACGAGGAGCACACGCCCGGCCGGCACGTGCTCCTTGCCGAAGATCTCCGTACGGAAATATTTGCGGTGGAGGAACGCGACAGACGCGAGCGCGTATTTCGTCCACTGCGGGTCGAGCCCGAACTCGTCGACGCCGGTCGCGGTCAGGTTCAGTGGGACGCGTGCGAGGCGCTCGTTGAACTCCTCGCCGAGCTTGCCGGTCATCCAGTCGTCGATGCCCGACGTCGCGCCGTCCATGATCCGCCGCGCGAGCGGTGCGATGGCCTTCAACCTTCCCCCGAGGCGCGCCAGCGATCGCGAGGTGTCCGTCACGGACCCAGCTATCGCCCTCCCGGCCGCAGTGGTCAAGGGGGAGCGGCAGCACTACTCTGCCGCATCGTGGAGCTCGTCCAGCCGCCGCCGCTTCGACCCGGTTCGCTCGTCGCGATCGTCGCACCCGCGAGCCCTTTTGCGCGTGATGAGCTGTTCCGCGGGCTGGCGTGGCTGCGCACCCGCTACAGGCTGAGGGTCTCCAGCAGCATCCTCGCGCGCACCGGCTACACTGCGGGCGACGACGCTCGCCGGACCGCCGAGCTCGCGGCTGCGATGACCGACCCCGCCGTTCACGCGATCCTCTGCGCCCGCGGCGGCTACGGCGCCATGCGCATCCTCGACGCGCTGCCCTGGAAGGCCTTCGCGGCTCGCCCGAAATGGCTCGTCGGCTTCAGCGACGTCACCGCGCTCCACGTCGCGGCCAACGGCCATGGCGTGTGCAGTCTGCACGCACCGAACGTGACCGGCCTTGGCCGATCGATCACTGCAGGGGAGCGCCTCGCGCTGATCGACGCGCTCGAAGGCCGCCCGGCCGCGAGCTGGGACGAGCTCGAAGTCATTCACGGTGCGGGCGCTCCGCCCGCGCGCGGCATGCTCGTCGGCGGCAACCTTTCGCTCGTCGCGTCGATGGCCGCAGGCGGCCGCCTCGCGCTCCCCCGAGGGGCCATCCTCGCCCTCGAGGACGTCACGGAGCGTCCATACCGCCTTGACCGGATGCTGACCTCACTCAGGCTCGGCGGACACTTCGCGGCCCTCTCGGCGATCGTCCTCGGAGGCTTCACGCAGTGCGATGCCGGGCCGGACGGCGTGACGGCGCTCGATGTGCTGGCGGACCGGACCGCGGGTCTCGGGATCCCCGTCGTCGCGGCCGCGCCCTTTGGCCATGGCGCGCCGAACCGAGCGTTCGCGCTCGGCGCGATGGCGCAGCTCACGGGGAGCACCCTCACGCTCGCGCTCGCGTAGTCGCGAGCCCCTCGTTCTCAGCTACCGCTGCGGAAAGGCGGCAACGTGCCGCCGCCGACGTCGGTAGGCTTTTCCTCAGCGTCGCGGTGCGGTGCCTTGGCGTCGTCGTCGTCCATCTCGGCGAGCTCGTCGGCGATGACGATCTCGTCGTCCTCGTTCTTGCCGCTCGACTGCGTCGCTTCGAGGACGTGGGCGATCTCGATACCGGTACCGGTGGCCTCGTCGAAGTCGACGAGATCACCCGAGCCCATCTCCTCGTGCGTGACGGGGGACTCGCCGGTTGCGGCTGGGTCCTCGCTCGTCACGGAACCTCCCGGAAGGGTCACGGGCGGGGGATGGAAGCTGTCGATCTCACCGGCGACGAACGGTCGCTCGGTGACGCTGGGATCGGTCGACGAGCTCAGGCTGTCGCGGATCGTATGGGGCATGATCTGGGCGCTTTGCGTCGCCTCCTCCGTGGCCGCACCGAACGTCAGCTCGGAGCGCGTGCCGCGATTGCCCGACGGGTCGAGGGTCGACGGGACGTGGTCGCGGCCGAGCGCATCGAGCGGGACCATGCCCGGGGATGGACTCTCGAGCTCGAGGCTGTCGAGCGACGCGTCGATCTCGGCCTCGAGGATGGAGTCCTTCGGCTTGATCGACACCGGCGGCAACGGCGGAGGCACCGAGCGCGGCTTCTCCGAGGTTCGCGCCGTGTGAGGGGCGGCAGCATCCGCCACCGTGGTCGGCGCGGTCCGCGTGGCCTCGCTGCGCGGCGTGCCGGACCCCCTCGGTGAGCTCGTCGAGGACGTCGAGGATGGGGAAGGCCGCTGCGGAGCCGCCGCCGAAGCCGCGTCCGCCGCGCTCGTCGGTCCCGCCGCGCGCGACAGCGCCGGGTCGACGGATACCGAAGCTGCCGCATCCTTGCTCCGCGCGGGAGCCGAGACTGGCTGGTCACTGACGAGCTTCGGTGGCGCGTAGACGAACTTGGGGTCGCCCTCGGCCTTCTTGAGGGCACCGCTCTTTGCGCGTTCGAGGCCCTGCGTCGCCTCGGTGTCGCCCGCCTTCATGCGCAGCACGCGACGCCAGGCGTCGGCGGCCTCGCGCGCGTCGGCGAGCTGCTCTTCCCAGACCCGCGCGACCTTACGTGCGAGCTCGGCGCGCGCGTTCATGTCCTTGCCGCGGAGGATCTGATCCTCGTAGAGCTGGACGAGCGACTTGTAGTCGTTGAGCTCCATGAGGAGGCCAGCGAGCTCGTCCATGACGCTTTGGTCTTGAGGCGACAGATCGTGCAGCTTCTTCAGGTCGGCCGCCGCGTTCACGGGCTCGACGAGCTGATCGCGGCGGATCTTCGCGCGGCGCGCGAGGAGCTGCTTCACGAGTGGGCCGTCGAAGACCTCGCCGAGCGCGTGGCTCAGCGCGGCCTCGGCGCGACGCGGGTCGCCGCCGTCGATGCCGAGCGACTCGAGCATGTCGAGCGTGAGCGAATCGACGTGCGCGACGAGGGCATCGCCGAGCCACGAGAACGCCTGCTCGATGTCGTGGAGGTCGCGGTGGGCGATCATCGCTGCACGACGAAGGAGGTTGGCGCGCGTGCGCCCGCCGTCGCGTGCGCCGTGTCCGCCTGCAGAGAGAGCCTGACAGAGCGCACGGCGGAGGCGATCGCCGCCGCTGAACTTGTCGCCTTCGCGAGCGGCCGTCTCGAGGGAGGTGAGGGTCTCGTCGGCGGGGGCGCCCGTGAGCGCGAGCTCGAAGAAGCCGCGTGCCCGCTCGGGTTGACCGCGCATCGACGCGACCTGCGCGGCACGTGCGAGCGCACGATTGCGGTCGACCGGGGCTTTGCTGCGCGTGACCTGACGCTCGTAGAGATCGATGATGTCGACGGGCTTCGCCGCGAGCTGAGAGAGGCGCTCGAGGAGCGGCTCGGCATCGGCCGGCGGGATGAAGGGAAGGCCCTGCTCGCCGTGGTTGATCGCGTCGGCGCGGGGCATGCCCGCCTTCGCGCGGATCTCCGCCTGACGAACGAGCTCGTTGCCGCGATCCTCACCCTGCACTTCGCGCGCGAGCAGCTCGTGCGAGACGATGAGCGCGTCGTGATCGCCCGTCTTCACGGCGAGCTCCTCGAGATGCTCGGCGAGCTTCTTGTCGGCGCCCTTCGTGCGAATGAGCTCGATGGCGACCGTCACGGCGTCAGCGTCGCGACCGACGTCGGCGAAGCGCTCGAACGCACCGCGGAGAGCGCCCGTGCGTTCCGAACCGTGACGCGCGTCGAACCACCATTCCTTGAGCTTGCTGGCGACGATGCCCTTCCACCCGAGCTTGTCGCCGAGCGTGATGTACGCGTGGCGAACCGTCGCGTCTCCCTGGTCGGCAAGGTCGGTGAGGGCGCCGAGCGCCTCGTCACCGCGATCGAGCTTGTCGGCAAGGATGATCGCGAGCTTCTTGGTGAGCTCCACGACCTCTTGCTCGTCAGCTTCGATCTCGATGCGCTCGACGAGGAGCTCCGCGACGCGTCCCCACTGCTCGGTGAGCTCGCAGAGCTCGCAGAGGCGGGTGAGGGCGTCGAAGTCCTCGAGGTCGGCCTTGCGGACGAGGTCGAGCGCGCGAATCGCGTTGCGCGGATCGTCGAGCTTCTCGTAGAGACGCGCGAGGCGAGCGGCGATCTGTCCGCGCTCCTGCACGTCGGCGACGAGTTTGAGCTCGCGCTCGAGGGCGTCTGCCGCATCGGCGAGGCTCCCGCGAGCCTCCTGGAGATCGGCGATCGCCTGCAGGGCAGGGCGGCACGTCGAGTCGAGGTCGGAGAGAATGAGCTCGTAGCGAGAGATCGCGGTGTCGATGTCGCCGACCCCCTCGGCGAGCAGCTCGGCTTCGCGAAGCGCAACGCGCGCCTTCTCGGCCTTGTCGACGGTGTTCTGCCCGAGGCGACGCAGGAGCGTCGCGGCTTCGGTGTGGTCCTCGCGCTCGACGGCGTCGTCGATGAGCCGCTCGAGGGCCTCCTTGTCGTCGCCGTCCTCGAGCAGCTTCAGCCAGAGCTCACGCGCGAGCTCCTTGTCCTGCATGCGCGTGGTCGCGAGGTTCGCGGCCTCGCGGCGGATGTTCGTACGCTTGCTGCGATCGGTCAGGCGGTCGCCGCGCTTCGTGAGGAAGGCGACGAGCTTGTCGATTCGGTCCTCGGAGTTGTACCGAGCGACGAGGAGGTTCGCGTAGTCGTCGTTCAAGGGATCGAGGTCGGTCGCCTCCTCGAGGCGGTCGAGCGCTTCGGCGTCGCGGCCAGCCTTCATGAGGTAGTCCGCGGCGCGGGCGAAGAACATCGCCTGCTGCTTCAGGTCGCCGGTGAGCAGACCGCGCTGGTGCGCCGCGTTGGCAGCCTTCTCCCAGGACTCGGCGGCGTTATAGAGGCGATCGGCCTCCTCCCAGAGCTTGCCGTTGCGGAGCGCGTCGGCGGCCTCGGAGTACGAGTCGCCGGCGGCGATGCCGTCACCGAGCTGCTCGCGAAGCTCCGCGAGGCGCTGCATGAGCTGCCCGCGCGCGACGGGATCCTCGATCCCCGGGGCGCCTTCGGCGAGCACCTGCGCGGCGAGATCGGAGCGCTCGCCTTTCTCGAAGAGACGCGAGGAGGTGAGGATTGCCTGGTCGTCGTCGGTGAGGAGTCGCGAGATGCGCCCCCACGCCTCGCCGGCCGCGACGAGGTCCTTGCGCTTGTCCTCCTGGAGCTTCGCGAGCTTCTTTTCGAGGAGCACCTTCGTGTCGATGTCGCTCTCGATCGTCGCTTCCTGCTCGAGCAGGTTCGCGAGGTCGTCCCAGCGCTGCGACTTTTCGAGGAGCCGCATGAGCGCGGTACGCGCCGTCTCGTCCTTGCGGTCGAGCGCGAGAAGCTGGCGCCAGGCGGCGATGGCGCCGTCGACGTCGCGCAGGTTTCCTTCGCACAGGCCGGCGACCTCGCGGAGGCGCTCCTTGCGGCTCTCTGCCTGGTCGGGGACACCGGCCGTCGCGCGAATGCTCGCGAGGAGGACGTCACGTAGCTGACCGTAGTCGCGCTTCGCACGGAGGTAGTCCTCGGTCCACGCGATCGCCTCGGAGTGCGCCGGGTCGCTGTCGAGGACTTCCTTGTACTTTGCAAACGCTTCGGGCTTTTTGCCCTTGCCGGCGAGCATCTGCGCGGCGTCGAGGACGCCTTGCATCTTCTCGGGCGACATCGCGGGCCCGCGCTTGTACGGGCTCTCGATCTCCTCGGGCTTCTCGATCGTGGGAGGCGCATTCGAGATGCGGGTCTCCTGCTTGGCCGCGGGCACGAGGCTCGGACGCTTCGGGGGCGTCGACTGGAAGGACGGCGCATTGCCCGCGCCAACGTGGGCATTTCGCCCCGGATCGCTGCCGCCGTCCGCGATGACGTCGACGCCAGTCATGCTCGCCATGCTCGCGTTCGAGGCGCCGGAGACGAGCTCGAGGCGACCCTCGGTGGCGGGGGGAATCAAGCCCGCGGGGGGCGGGCTCGACGCGCCGAGCGCGCCGCGAACCTCCGTCGCCATCGCGCCGCTCGGGTTCGCCGCGAGGTACGCGTTGCTGCGGGTGTTGAGGTCCGCCTCCTGGCCGAGCGACCGCGCGTAGTGCGTGTAGAGCTGGATGCCGCGGTCGCTGCCGGGCTCGATGTCGAGAGCGGCGCCCGCGTACGCGAGGCCGTGCTCACCCTCGTACGTCTCGGCGAGCGCGACGAGCAGCTCAGCCGCGTAGTTGCGCTCCTCGGCGGGGATGGCCTCGCCGGCCTGGATGCGGTCGAGGACGCTCGACGCGTATTCCTGCTGGAGCGCCGGATCGGAGCCGTCGATCTCGCGAGCTGCCGCGAGCGCGCGCGTGGCGCCCGGGAGGTCGCCGGCGAGCTTGCGCGTGGCGGCCTCGTCACGCATGAGGCCGACGCGCCGCCCGGGATCCTGCTCGAGCTCGAGCTCGGCGGCGTAGAGCGGGATGGCGCTCTGCCATTCCTGCGTCTGCTTGTAGAGCTCGCGCGCGTTGTAGATAGCGTAGGCGCTCGTCGGGTCGAGCTCGATCGCTTTTTTGTAGTTCTCGATCGCCTTCTTCGGCTGCGAGAGCGGAGCCTCGGACCAGAGGCGGCCGAGCTCCTCGTGCATGCCGGCGAGCTCGCCACGCAGCTCGGGATTCTGCGCGGTGAGCGGGGCGAGGGCCTTCGCACGACGATCGAGGAGGGCGACGAGCGCCTTCGTGTCGCCCTTGTCGCGGTAGAGCTGCGCGAGACGTTCGGCCGCGACTTGCGCGGTCGGATCCTTGTCGATCGCCATCATGAGAACGCGCGCGGCGCGGTGCGCGTCGCCGAGCGTCGTCGACCAGACGTTCGCGGCCTCCGCGAGCCAGTGGGCCGCGTACGCGGGATCGCGCGTCTCCGCGCCGACGCGCTCGAGCAGCATGGCGTAGGCCTTGGGGTCCTGCTCGCCCGCCTGGTGCGCGTAGCCCAGCGATTCTTCGTCGTGCGGATTCTCGACGAGGCGCTGGACGAGCCTGTCGATTTCGGCGCGGTCCATTCGCTCGGCACGCTACCACGGTGCGCTCGCCCAACGCCATTGAACGTCGGCGTCAGCCCCCCGGATTTCCCTCGGAATTTCCGCGCCGCATCGTCGATGCGGCGGGATGGGCCCTTCGTTACTCGAAGATTCCGTACGGGGTCGTCGAGGAAGGAGACGGAGCGGGGGCCGTGCCGGCTCCGGCGGGCCGACCGCTCGGGCTTCCCTTGATCGGCTTGGTGCCCGGCTTCACGTGCTTGCCGCTCCCGGCAGTGGGCGCCGCGCTGGGGGCCCTCGGGAGCGAGTCCGGGGTGACGGTGGGAGGCTCGGCCGTGAGGTTGGCGGTCGGGGTCGTCGTGCCGGCCGCGTTCGGGTCGGCTGTGGCCGGAGTCGGTACGGGAGCGGTCGGCTGCACCCGTCGCGACATCCCGAGGTAGACGCCGCCCGCGGCGGCCAGGACCACGAGCGGGACGGCGAGGAGCAGGAGCGGGAGCTTCGAGCGCGCCGGCGGCTTCGGAAGCGCCATCGGCGGCGGTCGCATCGACTCAGGCACACGGATGCCCGCGGCGTTCGTGATCGATGCGCGTACACCGCTCGTCTGGGCGCCCTGCGCCTCGAGCGCGGCGAGCAGCTCGCCGGCGAAGATCTCCGCGCTGCCCGGGCGATCCTTCGGCTCCTTCGAGAGCGTCCGCATGATGACGTCCTCGAGCTCGACGTTGATCATTGCCTCGGGGACGGCCTCGTTCGGGCGCTTCGGCGTCGACTTGATGTGCCGCGCCATGACGACGACCGCGTCGTTGTCGGTGAAGGGCGGGCGCCCCGTGACCATCTGGTAGAGGATCACCGCGAGCGAGTAGAGGTCGCTCCGCGCGTCGAGCGGCTTGCCCTGGGCCTGCTCGGGCGACATGTACCGCGGCGTTCCGAAGACGGTTCCGGCCTGCGTCTCGACGACGCTCATCGGATTCGGATCGTCGGCGTTGAGCATCTTCGCGATACCGAAATCGAGGACCTTCACGATCTCGTCGTGGCACTCGGCGTGGGAGTCGGGGTCGGCGGCGGTGGGTCCGATGGCGGCGCTGGTCAGCACGCGTCCGAAGAAGAGGTTGTCGGGCTTGAGATCGCGATGGATGATCCCCTTCGCGTGCGCCTCGCCGAGCGAGCGCAAGGCCTGGCGGCAGGCATCCACGGCGAGCGGAGCGGGAATGCGCCCGACGCGCGCCAGGCGCTGGCCGAGACTCTCGCCCTCGAGCAGCTCCATCGCCAGGTAGAACTCGCCGTTCTCACTCTCGCCGAAGTCGAAGACCGTAACGGTGTTCGGCGAGGCGAGCAGGCTGTTCGCGCGCGCCTCGCGCATGAAGCGCGCCTTGGCCGACTCGTCGATGGCGCGGTCGCCACGGAGGATCTTGATCGCCACCTCGCGGCCCATGGCGTGCTGCTTGGCGCGATAGACGGTGCCCATCGAACCGGCGCCGAGCTTCGCGAGGATCGTGTACCGACCCTCGAGGGTGCGGCCGACCATCGGGTCATCGCCGATGTCGACGAGATCGCGCGGTCTCACGAGGCCCAGTCCGTCGGTCGGGCAGACCGCCGGGGCCTCGGCCTCGGGCCATTGTTTACGGCATCGCGGGCACACCAGCGTCCGCGGCTCGGCGGGAACCGTGTCGTCCGATTGACGGGCCGCAGAAGGGAAGGACACGAGCGCTGCAAGCGTCCCCCGGCCGTGCCCCAGACGCAAGCGGGGCCACAAGAAAGGCGCGATCGGTGGTAAGGCGGAGCCATGAAACGTCGCTCCGCCCTCGCCGTCTCGTCGGTCGTCTTTTCTCTCGTGACGGGCTTCGTCTCGGTTGCAGGCGCGCAGGGCTCGATGACCCCCACGCAGCCGCCGTTGCTCCCGCCCGCGGAGCCGGCACCCACCCCGACCCAGCCGCCCGTTGTCCAGCAGGCAACACCCGCTCCGGCGACCTCCGCCTCCGCCTCGGCCTCGAACGACGGTCCGGTCGACGGGCCCGCGGAGAAGTCGGAGGCGCCCCCCGCGCGGACGGGCTTTCAGCTCGGACTTCGTACGGGCGTTCAGGTCCCCCTCGGCGACGTCGACAAGGGCGACAGCATGTCGGACAGCTTCACGCCTCAGTGGCCGCTCATCGCGGACATCGGGGTGAAGGTCCTCCCGTCGCTCTTCCTCGGCGGGTACATCGGTATCTCCGTCGGCGGCGTGGGCGATCAGCTCAAGAAGCCGTGCGACGCGGCCGGCGTCGACTGCGTGGCTGTCGGCTTCCGCTTCGGCATCGAGGCTCAGTTCCACTTCAGCCCGGAGGGTCGGTGGGATCCGTGGATCGGCTACGGCATCGGCTACGAGATCGCCGGCGCGAGCGGCTCGAAGAGCAACAACAAGGTCACCGCTGCGCTCGGCGGCGTCGAGTTCGCGCACCTGATGGCGGGCGCCGACTATCGCATCAACAAGACCATCGGCATCGGCCCCACCGCCGACTTCGCGGTCGGCCAGTACTCGATCGCCTCGTTCGAGGAAACGCGCAACGGCGTCACCTCGAAGATCGACGGCGACATCAAGAACACCGCGCTCCACCAGTGGTTGCTCCTCGGCGTGAAGGTCACGTTCTTCCCGTGAGCGAGCTTCGCCTCACGGAGACATGAGGCAGCGTTCCGCAAACACGGCGAGATCGCGACCCTCACGGGCGAGGCCGCCGAGCTTCCGCGCGGCCACGGAGTTGCCGTGAAAATCGCACAAAGACTGCGCCACGACGAGTCGGACGGATCTTGCGCCGCCGAGGCAGCCGTACTCGGTCTCGACGAGCGTCGGGTCGGCGAGCAGCACGTCGAGGGTCGCCGCCTCGAGGTCGTGCTCGATCACGTGCTCGGCGGCGTAGGCGCGAACGACCGGGCTCGCGTGGCTCATGAGCGCGATCATCTCGGCGTCCGTCGCGAGCGCGCGCAGGCGCTGAAAGGCCTTGAATTCCTCGCTCACGTGGCCGTCGTAGCTCACGTGCTCCGACGCGAAACGGGAGGTGGCGGCGAGCCCGTCGACGAGCCTGCGGATCTCGGGTCGCTCGACGAGCGCCTCGGTCGTCGCAAAGGCAGCGAGAGGAAGACCAGGGGCCACGGGCGGCGGCACAGCGGCGCGCGGCGGGGTTGCTTCGCGGGGCGCGCGGCCTCCCGCGCATGCGGTGGCCACCAGCGTGAGCACGAGAGCAGCAAAGGGACGAACTATCATGCGCCCTGGAACGCCGCGGCCCCACACCACCTTACGGTCGCGCGGCGCGATCACTTCAGCGGCAGGACGTTTCTCGGATCGCACACGACGCTGACGCTGTCGGCGAGCAGCTGCGCGCCGGCCGGCACCTTTGCGAGGTCCACGCCGTCGCGCACGCGCCTCACCTCGTAGTGGAGGTGAACGAGCGACGGCGAGCCCGTGTCGCCTACAGCGCCGACGAGATCGCCCTCCTTCACGCTCGCCCCCGGCGCAAGGCCCGCGGCGATCGAGTCGAGATGTCCAAAAAGGACGACATAGTCGCGAATTCGTCCGCCTTCGCGAAGCGAGTGCCTCGTCACGACGGTCGTGCCGAAGAGCGGGCCGGTGTAGAGCACTTCGGCCTCGCCCTCCTGGTGCTCGAGCGCGACGTTCTTCACTGGCGTGCCCTTCGTCTGCGGGAGGTCGACGCCGCCGTGACCGACGTGGGAGAGCGTTCGACCGCGCCTCTGGTCCGGGTCGGGCCTGTCGAGATCGTAGCCGCTGACCACGTAGTGCCCGCCCGGAAGCCCCGGCGGGATGGGGTAGCGGTACGCGTCGTAGTCGCCGGGGCGATCGGGGAGGCGAGGGATCTGCTCGTACTGGGCCCACCGACCGGATTTCTCGCGATGGGCGTTCGGCAGCGAAGGGGCGAGCGGTCCGTCGTCGGCCCCGCGCGTGAGATGAACGCAGGCCTCGTCGTCGGGCGCGGTACCCGGCGCGCATTCGGTGCGGGTGAGGGCGCCGCCCGGCCTCGGGGCGCTGGGGAGGTTCGTCCCGGCGACCGCCACTCGCACGGGAGACAGCGGTCGTCCGGCTCCGAAGGCCATGAACCCGACGGTGGCCGCGCCGGCCCATAGCCACCTGCTCACGAGTGGAAGACTACCAGGTCGAAGAAGGCATTCCCGCTTCGTGGTATTGAGGAGCCGCCCATGCCTTCGATCAAAGAGAATCTCACCGCGCTCTTCGACGCCGAGCGCAAGGCGCGCACGCTCCACGCCGGTCTCCTCGACCATCCTCGCGAAGAGCTCATCAAGGAGCTGCGCGACGCCGCGCGGGCAGCTCTGCCGAAGGCCGACGAGGAGGAGCCGTCGCTCCGCCTGTCGCGCATCGCGCTGCTCCTCGGCGATCTCGACGGGGCAGAGGCCGTCGACCTGCTCGTCGACATCCTCGGCAGCGAGTCGCCGGAGGCTCGAGTCCACGCCGGCGAGGCGCTCGAAGGTCTCGCGTTCGACCGCTTCAAGGAGGTCGCGCTCGGGATCGAGCGTGCCGTCGATCGGCTCCCGAACGGCAGCCCCGCGCTCACCGAGCTGCCGTTCCTGCTCGCGGAGGTCGGCGAGCCTGGCTGTGTGAAGCTACTCGGTCGCTTCCTCAAGCATGCCGACGCAGAAGCGGTCGCGGCAGCCATCGAGGCCATTGCCGAGCTCGGCGATCCGTCCGCGATCCCGCTGCTGGCGCCCCTCGAGAAGGACCCGCGACAGGTCCAGCTCGAGGAGGAGGACGGCGAGGGCGAGCGTGTGGGGCTCGGCGATCTCGCCTTCGAAGCGCGCGAGATCCTCGAAGAGCTCGCCAAGAGCGCGCAGGCCGCGCAGAGCGGTGGGCCGGGACGTGGCCCCGGTGGTCCGAACGCCAAGAAGGGCCGATGAACAAGGCGCCGCCGGAGACGAAGGCCGGCGAGATCGCTGCTTCGCCCGCGCGCTTCCTCGGCCCGGAAGATGCGGCCGTCTTCGAGACGTTCGTCGTACCGCGCTACCTCTCGCTGTTCGCCGAGCGGCTCCTCGAGCTCATCGTGCCGGCAGAGGACGCGCGCGTCTGTCACTTGCAATGTCGTACCGGGTATCCGGATCGTGACCTGCTGAAAAAGCTGCCGAACGCGCACGTCTACGGCTGCGACAACTCCGAGCATGCGATCGAGCTCGCCCGGGCAAAGGCCAAGACCATCCCTGGCTTCGTCTCCGATTACCGCGTCATCGATGCGTTCACGACGCCGTTCCCCGCGGGCGCGTTCTCGCACGGCATCTCGCTCCATCCGCTCGCGGCGCCCGCCGAGCGCAAGCGGATGCTCGAAGAGCTCGCGCGGATCGTCGCGCCCCGAGGTCAGGCGCTCGTCGCGATGCCGCTTCGTGGGTCGTTCCTGGAGATCGCAGACCTGCTCCGCGAGTGCGCGCTGAAGAACGAGCTCACCGAGCTGACGAACGCGGTCGAGGCCGCGGTGCAGCTGCGGCCTACCGACGAGCTCTTCAAGCGTGAGCTGGAGGCGGTCGGCTTCGACTATGTCGACGTCGAGGTACGCACGCGCACGCTGCGCTTCGAGAGCGGCCGCCAGCTCTTCGAGGACCCGGCAACGCGCCTGATGCTGCTCCCCGAGTTCCGGGTGAACCTGCACATGCCCGACGATCGCCCGTTTTCCTATGTGCGCGAGGCGATCGACAAGTACTGGAGTGACGGCGCCTTCGAGCTGACGGTAAACGTGGGCGTCGTCACAGGCCGCCGCACGGTCTGACATGTTGGCGCGGCGGCGACGTGCGCAGCGCACGCCGTTTCTCGTGAGCAGGCAGTCTCGAGACTTGACGAACGGAAGCTCACCGCCTCACCCGACCGGGCAAGACGCGCCTCGGGGAGGCTCAGCGAAGCTGAGGAGTGGAGCCCTATCTGCAGAAGCCGTCGATGCAGATCAAGGGTGACGCGCAGTTCTTGCCCTGCGTCACGTCGCAGTCCGTGCCGAGGTTTGTGTCCGAGCCGCAGACCGAGTGAGCTCCCGAGCTCGTGGTCACGCCCTTGCAGACGTTGAACTTGTCCGCGCTCTTGCACGCGTCCGCGCCGGCGTCCGCGTCGCATGTGATGTAACAGCTGTGACGGAGGCACAAGCTTCCCGTTGCGCACTTGTCCTGGGCGCCGTCCGTTGCGCACGTGAAGACCGGCTGCTGATCCGGCGTGCAGCCGCCGTCGACGCACACGAGGCCCGCCTGACACGTCGACCCTGCACCGCAGGTGGCGACGCAGTGCTGCTGCACGCAGGCCTTGCCCGCGCCGCACTGGCTCGAGTTGGTGCATGCGCTCGAGTTGCCGGTGCAAACGCCCTTTGCGTCATCGCACGAGTAGCCGGTCGGGCAGGGCTTGTTCGCGCTGCACGACGGGGTGCATGCACCCTGCACGCATTGCGACCCGGCCGCGCACTGCGTGGTGTCGGCGCACTGATCGACGGGCGCGTAGCAGGTGCCGCTCAGGCACTTGGAGCCCGCGGGGGTCGGGCAGTCGCTGTCGCTCTTGCACACGGAGCTACCGCCGTCACCACCGACCGCCTGGCAGCTGGGGACGCCGCCTGCGAGCTTGCAGACGAAATTCGACGGGCATCCCGAGCTCGAGCAATCGCCCGTGTGGCACTTGTTGTCGGCGCCGCACGACTCGCCGCTGGGGCAGTCCGACGGCTTCGTGCAGAGCGTCCCGGTAGGCGGGCCCGGCGGCACGCCGTCGCTCAGGTAGCAGCGATGGTTGCTCCCGCAGGCGTACCCCAACGGGCAATCGGTGCTCGTAGAGCAGCTGAACGCGTCACAATCATTGGAGATATAAGGGTCGGGGCAGCTGTAACAGTCGCTGCCCACGCAGACCCGGTTCGACCGCGAATCTTCTGAATAAATGGGGCAGCCACCGAGCGCAGCCGCGCCGAGCCCGAGAAGAACGAAGGAAAATAGGTGCTTCATCATCATAGGTCCTGGTTCCTCGTACCCGGCTCGCCGGTGCTCCGGTCGCCCGGTCGAGAGGTTAGCAACGGCCATGCCCCGCACAAGGGGCGCGGGCGACCCCGGATTCGTCGAAAAAACGGGGTTTGCCGTCCGGGGCCGTGGACGGCAGTTCACGCTCGTTGTGGACGACACGTCGTGGCTGCGACCGTGGTAGCCTCCCCTTCGAGGCCTGGCCTGACGAAATGGACGTCAGATGTGAGCGTTGTAACACCGATTACGAGTTTGACGACGCGCTCGTCAGCGGACGCGGCACGACGGTCAAGTGCACCAACTGCGGGCACAAGTTCAAGATTCGCCGGAGCGCCGGCGACTTCAGCGAGGACTTCTGGAACGTCCAGACCCACGACGGCCGCACCCTCGTCTTCACCTCCTTGCGTGAGCTCCAGCGGGCGATCCAGACGAACCTCGTCGAGCGCCACGACCTCCTCTCTCGCGGCGGTCTGAAGCAGAAGCCGATCGGGCAGATCCCCGAGCTTACGCCGTTCTTCGACATCCGCGACCAGCGCAGGAGCCAGGCGCCTCCGCCGGTCGTTGCGCTCTCGCCGACCCCGCCGAACTCGCCCGACGGGGCCGGACGCGCGTCACGACCTCCGCCGCCGCCAGGCGCGGAGGCCGCAGCGCTCGCGCCGCCGCGAAAGAGGCTCAGCACGAGACCCGACTATCCGCCGGCTCCGCCCGAGCGGGCCGCGGGCCCGGCCGCGCACGCGATTGCCTCGATGCACAAGACCCTGCACGGAACGGGCGCCGAGGGGATCGACGTGCCCGCGGGGTCGCCGCCCGCGCCGGCGGCGCGCGCGTCGGTGGCGCCGCCGCTGCCGACGGCGGCGGCACGTGCTCAGCAGGTCGCGGCGCGCGCTGCGCAGAGCGCGACGAGCCGCGCGGCCGAGCCGTCTGCACCTCCACCTCTTCCTCCGGCACACGCGCCGGTCACCGAGCGTGAACCCGAGCCCGACACAGAACATTTCGTCCGCGCGCAGCTGCCGCCCGTCGTCGAGAGGTCGTTCACGAAGACGCAGCCGATCGTGCCGTCGGTCGTCCCGAAGGTCACGCCGGCGCCGCCCGCGCCGGTCGAGGTCTCGTCGCCGCTGCCCCCACCGAGCATGCCGGTTCTCCGCTCGATGGATCTCGACGACGAGCACTCGGACGGCGTGCGCTCCCGCTCGCCTTCACTCCCGGAGGCACTTGGGCCTTCGCTCGGGCGTCGCCGCTCCGTCGGTGGATTCATCGTCGCTTTCGTCGTGCTCGCAGGCGTCGCGCTCATCGGCGCGGTCTGGGCGAAGGACCACCTCGGCGGCGCGCTCGGGTCTCACTCTCCACCGGTCGCGCAGACGGATCCGCGTGCGCTGGCCCTGCTGACGACCGGCGAGAAGGCGCTGGCGGACGGAAACCTCGACGCCGCGAAGGAGAGCTTCGACAAGGCAAGTGCTCTTGCCGAGAAGGACCCTCGCGTCCTCCTCGATGCGGCACGCCTCGCGGCCATGCGGGCGGACGTTCCGTGGCTCCGCTCACGCTTGCTCGCGGCCGATGCCGCCGACGACATCAGGCTCACGAAGGACACGCTCGGCGAGCTCTCGGCGGCTGCACGCAAGGCCGCCGACGATGCGCTCGCCATCGCCCCCGACGATCCCGCCGCCGTCCGCACCAAGGTCGATGCTCTCCGTATCGCGGGCGACCGCGAGGCTGCGCGTGCGCTCGTCTCGAAGATCAGCGCTTCGTCTTCGCAGGCCGAGACCGCGTACGTGCGCGCCGCGCTCGACCTTGCCGAGGACGTGCCGCTCTGGTCGACGGTGATCGAGCGATTGCGCGTTGCCGCGAGCGCCGAGTCCGGGCCGGGCCGCGCACGTGCGGCGCTCGCGTACGCGCTCGCGCGCTCCGGGGACGTCGCAGCGGCCAAATCCGAGGTCGACCGACTCGCCGCGATGTCGCGGCAGTACGTCCTCTTGCCGCAGCTTCGTGCGTTTGCGGAGCATGCCAGGCCGATCGCGAAGGGCGACGTCGCGCCCGACGGCGGCACCGTCGTCGCCGCGCGTGCCGATGCCGGCAAGCCCGCTCCGCGCGATCGCACGGGCGGCGGTGGTGGCGGCGAGCCCGCGCTCCCGTCCGATGCCCGACAGATCGTCGTCCAGGCCGACGCGGCGCGGGCGAAGGGCGACTACGACCGTGCGCTCACGCTCTACCAGGCCGCCGTCGACCGAAACCCCAGCGACACCGAAGCGCTCCATGGCCTCGCGTCCATCGCCTATGCCCGACGCGACCTCAGCGGCGCACGCGCCGGCTACAAGCGTGTACTCTCTACCAACCCGAGCTACATCCCCGCGCTCGTAGGCCTCGGCGACGTCGACTGGGAGTCGGGCGACCGCGCGACCGCCACGAAGACCTACAAGGAGATCATGGACCGGTTCCCCGAAGGGTCGTACCCGCCGCGCGTGAAGCAGCGCGTCGAGTCGGCAGCGGCGCCCGCGCCTGCACCCGCGCCGCCGCCCGCTCCCACGACCGCCGAACCCGGAGGCGCGAATTGATGCGGCGTTCGCTCCGAGCACCGCTCCTCGCCGCCTTGGTGATGACGAGCAGCGTTCTCGCGGCCGGCTGCGAGGGCCGTCCGCATGCGGGTACGACCGCGGACAGCAAGCCGGTCGAGCCGCCTGCGCGCAAGACGGGCCCGGCAATCTCGATCCTCGACATCAGCGGCGGCGTCCCCGAGCACGAGGCGGCGAGCCTCTTCGGCGGCGTGGGTCGGAAGAGGAGCTTCGACGAGCTCTTGAACGCCATCACCGAGGTCGGCTCGAACAAGGGGACGGTCGGAGTCCTCGTCAAGTTCGGGAGCGCGAACATCGGCGCCGCGCGCTCGCAGGAGATTGGCGAGCATCTCGAGAAGCTGAAGGAGAAGAAGAAGGTGTACTGCCACGGCGACGCGTTCTCGAACGCGACGTTCATGGCGGCGGCCCGCGGCTGCTCGAGCATCTACGTGTCGCCCGCCGGTGAGGTGGAAACGGTCGGCCTTGCCGCGCAGCTCCTCTACATGCGCCGTCTGCTCGTCGACGAGCTGCACCTGTCGATAGACATGCTGCAGGTCGGCAAGTTCAAGGGCGCCGAGGAGCCGCTCACCCGTGACGGGCCGAGCCCTGAGGCGCGCGCGTCGCTCACGGGCGTGCTCGTCGACATGCGCGCGTCGTGGCTCGAGACGATCACGAAGGGACGCACGAAGCCGGGCATCGCCGAGGCCGTCGAGGACGGTCCGTACTCTCCGCCGCGCGCCAAGGCGATCGGGCTCGTCGACGAGGTCGGCTACGTGATGGACGCCCTTGCCGCCGCGAAGACGGCTGCGAGCGCCGTCCGCGACGAGGTCGTGTTCGGCACCGGCGCCGAGGAGAAGGGCGGCGACCTCGAGGACATCGTCCGCGTCCTTGCGGGCGAGGGAAGCGAGATGGGCCCGATCGCGCTCGTGCGCGCCACGGGCAGCATCGCGATGACGTCCGGCGGCAACGGTATCCTCGGGGGGCGTAGCGGCATCATCGAGAAGGACTTTGACCGCACGCTTCGTCAGCTCGAGAAGGACGACGACGTGAAGGCTGTCGTCGTGCGCATCGATTCTCCGGGCGGCAGCGCCCTCGCGAGCGACCTCATCTGGCATCACCTGATCCGCATCCGGAAGAAGAAGCCGCTCGTGTTCAGCATCGGCGACATGGCGGCGAGCGGCGGCATGTACCTCGCTTCTGCCGCGGACATCATCTTCGCGGAGCCGATGAGCATCGTCGGGTCGATCGGCGTCGTCGGCGGCAAGATCGGCGGCGGCGATGCGCTCGAGAAGATCGGCGTCCACGCCGAGACGTTCCCGGCGAACACGCAGCGGCCCGGCGCCGCCGCGCGGGCCGGCTACGAATCTCCGTTCATCCGCTGGGACGACGCGACGCGCGCGCGCGTCCTCGAGAGCATGACCGGCGTCTACGAGCTGTTCCTCGCGCGAGTCTCGGAGGGCCGCAGCACGCGCGGCCGCACGATGTCGCGCGAGAAGGTCGCCGAGAGTGCCGAAGGAAGAATCTTCGCCGGCCGTGAGGGACTGAAGCGCGGGCTCGTCGATGAGATTGGCGGGTTGTCTGCCGCCATCGCGAAGGCGCGCGAGCTCGCGAAGCTGCCGGACAACGCGCACGTCGCGACGATCGGAACCAAACCGACCTTCCTCGATGCGCTCGAGCCCGGCGGTGCCGCCGAAGGCCGTATGCAAGCCGCGATCGCGCCGTCGGCGATCGACTTCATCGAGCGCATCGCGCCGGACCTCGTGCCCTTCGTCGCGAGTCTCGCTCCCCTGGCCGAGGGCGAGCGCGCAGTGGTGGCCGTGCCGTTTTCGATCACGGTGAGGTAGCGGTGACGTCGACCAACGTCTCTGGCGCGAACGGGACGGGCGGGGAGGGGGACGCCCTCCTGCGTGCGCGCTCGCCGTCGGGCACCAGCGCGATCCTGGTGCGTCGCCACGGGCGCAACGCCCACGAGGCGCACCTTCGCGCGCGTCTCGAGCTCGCGCGCGTCCTGGCGGACCCGATCGAGGAGCGTGCCGCGGGCCGACAGCTGGCAGAGCGCCTTGCGTCCCGAGATTCCGAGCTCGACGCCGCGATCGAGCTCGCGCTGCGGACGCTTGCTGCGGGCGACGACCCCGAGCTGAGACACGCGCTCGCAGGCTGGCTCGAAGGGCTCGGCGAGCCCGGGCTCGCGGCTTCCGAGCTGCGCAAGATCAAGCGAGGCGACGACGCGGTCGCGGCGGCGGCGGTGCTCGCGCGCATCGGCGTCCTCCATGCGCGAGCGGGCGATGCGTTCGGCGCGCAGGAGGCCCTCGCCGAGGCGGCCGACCTCGACGAGAGCGACGCCCTCTCGCTCGAGCTGCTCGGCGCGATTGCGGCCTGGGCGCCCGAGGCGCTCACACCTCGCGGCGCCGCCGACGCGTACGTTCGCGCCTCGAAGCGCCGGGCTCGTGCCGGCGACTCGGAGGGCGAGCTCGAGGACCTGCTGCGCGCGTTCGAGCGTGACCCGACAAGCCCACTCGCCGCGGCGGCGCTCGTGGGCGCGCACACCGCAAAGGAGCGCGTCTCCGCGGCCGACGAGATCCTGCGCGCACACGCAAAGGCGCTCGAGGCCGTCGGCGGTGCCGCGGCAGGTGATGCCGCCGAGGTGCATGCACGCCGTCGAACGCTCGCGCTCGAGCGCGGCGATCTCGCGCGGGCCCTCGGCGCAGCGCTCGATGAGAGCCTCGACACCGTCTTCGACGGTCCTGGCGCGAACGCGATCGACGACTTGCTCGTGCGCGCCGGCGCCTTCGACGCCGTCGCGATCCGTCTCGAGGTGCGCGCCGAGCGGGCTGCCGCGGCCTCGGATTGCCACGCTGCTTGCCGGAGATGGGCCGAGCTCGGGCGGTTACTCTCCGGTCCACTCGCCTCGACAGAGCGTGCGATCGAGGCCTACGCGCGCAGCGTCGCGGCTGATGCGACGGTCGCGGACTCGCTCCATGCGCTCCTGTCGCTCGCTTCGAAGGGTACGTCCTCACCGTGGCTCGTCGAGGGGCTCGTTCGGGCGGCGATGGGCGAATCGGCGTACGGGGCGTCCTCTGATGCTGCCGCGCGCCTGGCCGGTGCGCGTGCGCTCGCGCAGGCCGCCGAAGAGGACAACGACAGGGCGCTCGCAGCGTGGGCGCACGGTGTCGTGGCGGAGCTCGACCCGAACGACGAGCGTGCGCGCTCCGCGCAGGTGCGCTTCGAGGACGACGCACGACGTCGTGCCGAGGAACTCGACCTCGCGCAGCGCACCCTTGGAACATCCGCGGGCCAGAGTCGCGTCGAGACGCTCCTCGAGATCGCGCGCCTCTTGCGCAGCATGCCCGCTCGCTCGAAGGAGCTCGCGAGTATCCTCGGTGAGGTCGTCGCCGCCCTGCCAGACGACGACACGATGTTCGCAAACGCGCTACGCGTCGCCGAGCGCATCTCGGATCTCGGCGCGGTCGTGAAGCTCTGTCGTGATCGGCTAGCCCGCGGCGCAGCACCCCCCCGCGTGAAGCTTGCGCTCGTCTCCGCGTTCCGTCGCGCAGGCGATGCGAACGAGGCCGCGGCCTCCGCGGCCACGCTCTTCGACGCGTGTACGCCGTGGGCCTATTCGGTCGCGTGGATCACCGCGTCGTTTGCGGGTGATCGCATGACGCGCGGGCGCGCTCTCGCCGCGCTCTCGTCCGCCGTGGGAGCGTCGGTCATCTCGACGCTGGCCTCCGTCGCCTCCGAGCAGCTCCTCGCCGCCGGGGACGCGACGGCCGCACGTACGGCCGCCGAGCAGGCGTGCCGTTCCGATTCCGAGGATGCGCGCGCGGTGCTCGCGCTCGCGGCGTCCGTCAAGGACAGCGAAGGGCGCATCGCGACGACGGCCCTCGAGCACGCCGCGGCGATCGCCGGTCCGACGGCGCCGCTCTGCCTCCGCCTTGCCGCTGCCTTCGAGAACGCAGGCGATGGCGCATCATCGCTCGTATGGTCGCGGCGTGCCGTCGCGATCCGTCCCGGTGACGCCGCTGTGGTCGAGGCGCTCGTCGATCGTGCGACGCGTCTCGAGGACACCGCCGCGCTCGCTGACGCGATCGCGTGGCTGGTCCCTCAGCCGATCCCCGCCCGCGTGACGGCCGAGCGCCTCGCGCCTGCGCTCCGTACGCTCTCGGCGCGCGACCCCGAGCGGGCCGCGATTCTCGCCGCGCGCGCGCTCGACGTGCTCGGGCCCCGACACGCAGGTCTGCGCGCCGTGATCGAGGAGGTCGCCGACGCCGCCAAGGACGGTGCTCTCCGTGCGCGCGTCGTCGAACGATGGATCGCCGCGGGCGCGCCGGCTGCCGAGCGTGGTCCACTCCTGCTCACGCTCGCCGCTCACCATGCGGCGCACGGCGACGTCGAGCGCGAGCTGTCCGCGTACGTACGCGCAGCGCGCGCCGGGGTCGAGCTAGCCCCCGTGCGTGACCGCATCGACGAGCTCCACGGAACGGAGCAAACGCCCGACGCCGAGCTGGCGCTCCTCGAGGCGCGGGCCGAGCTCCATCTCGACGAGGGCCGAACCGACACGGCGACGAGTGCGTTCCGCGAGCTGGGCGCCGCGCTCTGGGACATGGCGGACGACCGGCCGCGCGCCGTGCAGTCCTGGCTTCGCGCCGCGCAGCTAGACTCCGCGCGTGGCTACGCGACGCTGCGCAGCGACCTGTCCCTCTTCGCGGACTCCGGGTACGCGGTGGACTGCCTCGCCGAGCTCGCGCAGCGTGAGCCCGACCGCGCGCGCGGCGGCATCATCGCGACCGAGGCGGCGCGTGCGGCGCTCGAAGGTGGGGCGTTCCCGCGCGCCATTGCGCTCGCTCGTGCGGCGCTGGAGCTGAATCCGTCGCACGCCGAGGCGCTCGCGATCGCGGAGCGCGCAAGCGAAAAGCTCGGTCGTCGCAACGAGATGTCTCCGATCTACGACTACGCTGCTCGTGGAGCGCTCGGTCGTTTCGGACGTCGCGCGGCGCACCATCGCGCGGCGCGCTTCTTCGAGGCGCATGCCCCGATGCTCGCGCTGAAGCACGCCGCGCAGGCATTCATCGCCGTCCCATCGGAGGGGACGACACTCGCGCTGCTCGAGCGCACGGCCGATCGCGCGCAGCGGCGCACCGTGGCTGTGCGGACCGTCGAGCACGTTGCCGAGCTCGCGCGCACGCCCGGCCTCCGCGCCGCGTGGATGCTTCGCGCCGCTTCGCTCGCGTCGGTCGACCTCGAAGGCGCACGACAGCGCGTCGACCTCCTCCTCAAAGCCGCCGTGATGGCACCGACCCCGGTGACGCTTGGGATGCTCTCCGTCGCGGCGCGCGAGCTTATTTCCCTCGCGCCTGACGACTGCGAGGCCGTGGCCATGCGCCTCGAGCGCGCCTCCGACTCGCTCGCCAAGAAGCTCGAGGGGCCGGATGGCGCACGCATCGCCATCACCTTCGCCGAGATGGCCGTCGATCTCTTCGGCGACGCCGCGTGGGCGTGGCGGGCGATCGAACGTGCCCTCGATGCCGACGCCGACGTCGACGAGTACGTCCGGCTCACGAGGTTCGCCGAGCAGCTCGCGCATGCCGAGAACGCCACTGAGAGCCTCGCTCGCGTCGTCGCGTCGTGCGAGAAGCCGTACTCGAACGTCGGCGTGGCGCTCTTGCGGCTCGTCGGTAGCGTCGCTTCGGCGATGGGCGATGGACCGCGCAGCGTGCGCGCGTTCGTTCAGGCCGCCGAGCGCGATCCCGATGATGACGAGACGATCGCGCAGGCTGACGCTGCCGTCACCGCCCACCCGGAGCCGGCGTTCGTCGAACGCCTCTCCAAGAAGATCGGCGTCGTCCGCCGAAGCGAGGCGCTCCGCGCCATCGCCGCGAAGAAGAACGACCAGGGTGACCACGAGGCCGCGGCGAGCACCCTCGAGCGCGCGCTGCAGATCGCGACGAACGACTCGCGCTCCGCGATCGAGCGAGAGCTGAAGGACACGCTGGTGCGTGCCGGCCGCGGCGAGGAGGTGGTCCTCCGTGACATCGCGTCGCCGGGAGTGACGCCCGCCGGGCGCGCAGAGCAGTGGCAGTCGCTCGCAAAAATTCGCGAGGAGCGTGGGGATCACGCAGGCGCGACGGATGCGCTCCTCCAAGCCGCTACCGACGTTCCCACGGCCGTTCGTTGGGCGGCCGTCGAGAAGGCGGCCGAGGCGTCGGGGCGCGAGCACATTCGCGTGCAGGCGCTCCAGAACCTCGCAAATTGCGTCACGGGCGACGCCCTCGCCGGGGTCCAGAAACGCCTTGCGCGTGCCGAGGGTGCGCGCGGTTCGCTGGTCGCCGCCGAGCAGGCGTGGCGCCGCGTCCTCGCGGTGGACCCCGCCGACCTCGAGGCGGACGTCGCGATCGAGGCGCTGCTCGTGGCGCGGTCGAGCTACGACGAGCTTGCGGAGCACCTCGCGCAGCGTGCAGCACGGCTCTCCGAGGACGGCTACGAGAAGGAGACCCTCCGCGCGGTCCGTCTGCGGCGAGCGGCGATCCTCGAGCAGAGACTCGGCCGCCTCGCCGACGCGGCCGCCGAGCTCGAGCAGCTGCTCCGTGAGACGCCCGCCCATCCGAGCGCGCTGCGCTGGCTCGCCGATCTCTTCGAGCGCATGAACGCGCCGGCGCGCGCCCTCCCGGTGCTCGCCATGCTCGGCGCCAGCGCCACGGATCCGGTCGAGCAAGAGGCCATCGGCGCGCGACGCGTGAAGGCGCTCCTCGGAAATAGCGACGTGGCGGGTGCGCGCGCACTGCTCGATGGGCTCCTCGAGCGGAAGGGCTCGTCGGCCGCGGTGCACGAAGCGCGCGTCGCGATCGCGCGGGCCACGAAGGATGTGGTTGCGCTCGGGGCCGCGCTCGAGGACCTCGCGCGCACCTCGCCCGAGGACGCGCGCGCGCGAAGCGAGATGCTCGTGGAGGCCGCACAGGCAGCCGCGCGCGTCGGGGACACCGAGTCCTCGCTCCTTCGCGCAAGGGACGCGGCACGGCTCGCCCCGGACGTCGCAGCGACGCAGCTGTTCGCGCGCGGTCTCGAATACCGCCTTCGCGGCGCGGGCTCACCAGAGGAGGCAAAGGCCACGATCGCTGCGCTCTCGCCGCTCAGCGGCGACACCACGCTCGAAGCCGAGGACCTCTCGCTCTGCGCGTTCCTTCTCGCCGAGGCCGAGGACG
>JAYSXP010000526.1:0-9841 GCA_043717125.1 Polyangiaceae bacterium
GGTGGCAACGGCGCATGGACTCGCTCACCTTCCGGAACGGCCGCGCTCGCGAGCCCGCTCTCCAACGTCGACGCCATCACCGCGCTCGAGCCCGACGGCACGATCGCGTACGACGTCGCGGGCGCGGATCTGAAGCGGTCGCGTTACTTCGGCGGGGCGGGCGTTGCGGGGCCGACGACGCCCGTTCGCATCGGCGCGGGATTCGGGCGACTCGTCCATCGCGGCGCGACCTGGTACCAGATCGTCGAGCGCGTGCTCTACCGCGTCGACACGACGGTGACGACTCCGCTGCCCGCGTGTGGCGGTGCCGACGCAGGCGCAGAAGACGCGGGCGCCATTCCGTCCGTCCCGGGGGCGCCGGGGGCTCGACCTCTCCCGATGGCGACGCCCGCTGCGGCCGACGACGGCGCGGGCTGCGCGTCGTCCGGAGGCGAGCGTCCTTCGCCGTGGCTCATTGGCCTCCTCGGCGCGATCGGGATCGTCGCAGCGCGCCGACGCGCCGGTGCTCGCCTCAGAACTTGAAGTAGATCAGCGGCGAGAACCCGCTGGTCACGAGCCGAGCGATCGACAGCGCGAGCGCGAGCGGAACCAGCGCGAGCGCGAGCGGCCTCACGCGCACGGAGAGCGCACGCGTGCGCGCCTCGCCCAGTACGGCGGGTAGCACCACGATCACGACAGCGAGAGACAGGACGAACAGGC
Organism: Polyangiaceae bacterium; assembly: GCA_043717125.1. GTDB lineage: Bacteria > Myxococcota_A > Polyangia > Polyangiales > Polyangiaceae > Labilithrix. The sequence continues at coordinate 700 of JAYSXP010000526.1, forward strand.
TTCGATTCGGGAGGATCTGCCCGCGGAGCATGATCTCCGGGCGCGCTGCCGTCGCCGCGCGTCCGAACATCGCCGCGAGGAGGTTCGAGGCCGTGCCGATCGTGGGTGCGCGGAAGAAAACCCAGCCGATCGCGACGAGCAGCATCGTGCCAGCGACGTTGAGCGAGCGCGGGAGCCACGCTCGCAGCCGTCGGATGGGCGCGGTCCGCTCCACGACGCTCAGCGCGCCGTGATACAGGCCCCACACGAGGAACGTCCACGCCGCTCCGTGCCAGAAGCCGGAGAGGGCGAAGACCGCCACGACGTTGACGCGGGTTCGTAGCTCGCCGTGCCGGTTTCCGCCGAGCGGGACGTAGAGGTAATCGCGCATCCACGTGGACAGGGAGATGTGCCAGCGCTGCCAGAACTCGGTGATCGACGCCGATATATAGGGGCAATCGAAGTTCTCCTTGAACCGGAAACCGATGATCCGGCCGAGCCCGATGGCCATGTCCGAATATCCGGAGAAGTCGAAATAGATCTGGAGCGTGTACGCCACGACGCCGATCCACGCGAGGCCGGGCCCGACCACGCCCGGCGGTGCCGCGAACACGCGATCGGCAGCGAGCGCGGCGGCGTCGGCGACGAGGAGCTTCTTCGCGAGGCCAAGGGAGAATCGTGCGAGACCGTCGGTGATGTTCGCCAGTGAGCTTTCTCGAGCGTCGAGTTGCCCTTCGAGATCTTTCCAGCGGAAGATCGGGCCCGCGATGGAGTGCGGGAAGAGCATCAGAAAGAGCAGGTAACGACCGACCGTGCGCGCCGGCCGCGCATCTCCGCGGTAGACGTCGACGAGGTAGCTGATCTCTTCGAACGTCAGGAACGAGATGCCGATCGGCAGCGTCACCTCCTGCCACGAGACTTGCATCGCGGAGGGCAGGTGGAGGAGGAGCGCGTTCGTCTCCGCGATGAGGAAGTTGGAATACTTGAAGTAGGCGAGCACCGAGAGGTGCACGGTGATGCCGCAGACGAGCATTCGCCGCGCCCGCCGCTGGAGGCGCCCTGTGTCGTCGGGCTGCTCGCTCGTCCGCGCCGCCTCACGTGTGCGGGCGATGAGCCGACCGAGATAGAAGTCGATGACTCCGAGCGCGAGGACGACCGGGAGCAGTCGCGGTGCCCCCCACGCGTAGAAGGCGATGCTGAACGCGAGCGCGACGCCGTTCTTAAGCGCGCGGGGCGCGAGCCAGTACAGGAGGAGAAACGCGGGGAGAAACCCCGAGAGAAAAAGGAGCGAGCTGAACGGCATCGAACCTGGTCAGAAAGGCGGCGCGCAGACTTCGACCTTCGGCCGCCAGCCGGCCGGCATCGAAGGCCTTTCGCATCCATTGCACGTCTTCCTCCACACGCCCGATCGCGCGCGGAGCACGTCATAGGCCTGTCGATCGGTCGCATCCAGGACGGGGCGGAGCGTCTCGCGCGCGAGAAACGTGCGCCAGAGCGAGGACACGCCGAGCGCCAGGACGAAGGTGCCCGCGAGGGCGACCAGCGCAGCAACTTGCGCGACGACCGGGCGCGGGGCGCGTTCGAGGAGGTCCGCGAGGGTTTTACCGGCGGCCCCGCCGATGCCCATCCACAGGAGCGTCGTACCCGCGGTGGTCCAGAAGAAAAGATAGATGTAATGTACACCGACGATCGCGCGCAGCGCGACCACCGAGAGAGCGCTGGAGAGGCCACCGAAGCCTAGGGAAGCCAGGTTCACGCTGTCCCGCCGCCGCCACGCGAGTGCGGTCGCTCCAGCCGCGAGCACCGCGAACGGTAGCGCTCGCCAGGAGCCGTTCGCGACGAGCGCGACGAGCACGAAGACCGCGACCGCGACCGCGTGTGTCCTCGTCGCAGCGAGCCGGACCGCACCGACGATGACCATCACCGCCGCGAGGCCCGCAAAATCCCCGACGAACGAGAAGCGCTCGACGTGATGACTGCGCAAATGGAGGCCGTACGGGAGCAGTCGGAGGGCCGCGAGCAGGGCGAGCACGACGGCCTCGATGGCGACGCGCGTACGCTCCCGTCCGGTGGGGTCGGCACCCATGCGGGAGACTGTTTACCATGGCGGCAGCGGCAGGGAGGAAACGGACGCGGTGTGGTAGCCTGCCAGGAGCTTTGCTGGAGCGTTAGATGCCCTCTCCCGATCACTCTTCGTGGGTTTTTCATGCGCTGCGCGACGGCGCGAGCGTTCGGGCGGCCCTCGCGACCGAAGCCGATTCGGTCGTGGCGTGCGCGAAGGTGGTCGTCGACTCCCTCCGCGCGGGCGGCAAGGTCCTCATCTTCGGCAACGGTGGAAGCGCGGCCGATGCCCAGCACATCTCCGCCGAGCTCGTCGGTCGATTCACGGTCGATCGGCCCCCGCTCGCAGCGATCGCCTTGACGGTCGATACGTCTGCCATCACCGCCATCGCGAACGACTACGGCTTCGAGCACGTCTTCGATCGCCAGCTCCGCGCGCTCGGCAAGCCCGGTGACGTCGCGCTCGCCATCACGACGAGCGGCAAGTCCGAGAGCATCCTCCGCGCCGTCCGCTCGGCCAAGGCCATGGGCATGAAGGTGGTTGGTCTCACGGGCGGCGCCGGCCGCGAGTTTGCCGCCATGTGCGACGCCGCGGTGATCGTCCCGACCCGCGAGACGGCGCGCATCCAGGAGCTGCACATCACGGTCGGGCATCTGATCTGCGCGATCGCCGAGGCCGACCTCTGTGGCATCGTCCCGCCGCCGCTCGTCATCCGTCCCGGAACGAAGGGCTCCACGCTCGAGGAGCTGCTCCCGGTCCGTGCGCACTACAAGAAGCAGGGCCGCAACGTCGTTTGGACGAACGGCTGCTTCGACATCCTGCACGTCGGGCACGTCGAGAGCCTGAAGGCCGCACGCCGCCTCGGTGACATCCTCATCGTCGGCGTCAATGACGACGCGCACGTGCAGCGCGTGAAGGGGGAGGGGCGTCCCATCCACAATCTCGCGCAGCGCATCGCGATGCTGAGCGCGCTCGAGGTGGTCGATCACGTCGTGCCGTTCTCCGAAGCCACGCCCTCCGAGGTGCTCGCCAAGCTCCAGCCCGAGGTGCACTGCAAGGGCGCCGACTACGCGCCGCCGAATGGCGCGCCCATCCCCGAGGCCGAGGTCGTTCGCGCGTACGGCGGGCGCATCGAGTTCTTGCCCCTGGTCGACGGCGTCTCCACGACGTCGATCGCGGCGCGCCTGCGTTAGTCATGCGCGCGGCGGTCTTCCTCGATCGCGACGGGACGATCATCGAGGACGAGGGCTACCTCGCCGATGCCTCGAAGGTCCGGTTCGTGCCCGGGGCGCTCGCGGCGCTTCGGGCATTCCGTGAGCGTGGCTTTCTCGTGGTCGTCATCAGCAATCAGTCGGGCCTTCCGCGCGGGCTCATCACGCCCGCGCAGCACGCCGAGGTCGACGCGCGCGTGAAGGCGATGCTCGCGGCCGAGGGCGTACCTCTCGACGGGTCCTATTACTGCGCGCATCTGGCGGGGGACGGCTGCACGTGCCGCAAGCCCGAGCCCGGGATGCTCATCGAGGCGGCGCGCGAGCTCGACATCGAGCTCTCTCGCTCCTTCATGGTGGGCGACAAGCTGTCCGACGTGGCCGCGGGGCGCGCCGCCGGGTGTATGACGGCGCTGCTCGGACCCGGCAAGGACGCCGCGAGCGCCCCCGCTTTCGCGCCCGAGCCCACGCATCGCGCAAACGACTGGCCGACTCTTCTTTCTTCGATGGAGAACTCTTGGAAACTCTGACCCGGAACGCCGTCGCGTCACTTCTCGCGCTCTTTCCCCACCAGCACGTCGTCGTCGTCGGCGATGTCATGCTCGACGAGTACGTGCGCGGCGACGTCGCGCGCATCTCGCCGGAAGCGCCCGTCCCGGTTGTCGACCTCACCGACCGGCAGATGATGCCCGGCGGCGCGGCGAACGCGGCGGCCAACATCATCAGCCTCGGCGCGCGCGCCACCATCGTCGGCGTCGTGGGGGCGGACCCTCAGGCCGAGCACCTTCGCAGCGCGATGAACGAGCGTGGCATCGCGACGAGCGGTCTCGTGACCGCGATCGACCGGTCCACCACGCACAAGCTTCGCATCGTCGCGCGCACGCAGCAGATCGTCCGCGTCGACGTCGAGACTCGCGCGCCCATCTCGGATGAGACGGACGACAACCTGGTCACGCAGGTCCGCGCGGCTGCGGCGGGGGCGCAGGCGATTGTGATCAGCGACTACGCGAAGGGCGTAGTCACCGCGCACGTCATTCGCGCGTGCATCGAGGCCGCGCAGACCGCGGGCATCCCGCTCGTCGTCGACCCGAAGGGACGCGATTTTTCGCGGTACGCGGGCGCCACCATCATCACGCCGAACGTCCTCGAGCTCGAGGTCGCGGCTGGCGTGTCCACGCACAACGACAGTGACGCGATCGACCGCGCCGCGCGCAGCCTGATGCCCGTCCTGAGAGGCACCCAGATCCTCGTGACACGCGGAGCCGCGGGTATGACGCTCCTCGCGCCGGACGCGGAGCCGCTCCACCTGCCGACGGTCGCGCGCTCCGTCTACGACGTGACGGGCGCCGGCGACACGGTGGTCGGCACCCTGACGCTCGCCCTCGCGGCGAAGGTCCCCATCCTCCACGCGCTCTTGCTCGCGACCCACGCCGCGAGCATCGCGGTTGGGCGCCCGGGCACCGTGGCGGTCACGACGAAGGAGCTGCTCGCCTCGTTCGACGGCGCCGCCTGAGCGGAAATTGCGGCAGATCTTGACCGATCCTCCCGTGGATGGCACAAGCCAAGGGTGGGAGCCGGAACGTGAACATCTCGTGGATGCGTTGGATCGACCACAAGGTCGGAAACGTCGTTTGTTCTGCGTTCGCAGTCGCAAAACAGGTCCAGGCACCGTTCACGACGAAGCCCAAGGCGATCAAGAAGATCGCCGTGATGAAATTCTTCGGGATGGGCTCGATCGTGGTGTCGAGCCCGAGCCTGATCGCGCTCCGTGAGGCTTATCCCGAGGCCGAGATCATCTTCGTCACCTTCAAGGCGAACAAGGAGATCCTGAACATCCTCGGCCTCACGGACAAGAACATCTTCATCGACAACTCGTCGCTCAAGGAGTTCACGAAGAGCACGGCGCAGGCCGCTTATCAGCTCTGGCGTGAGAAGATCGACCTCGCGATCGACTTCGAGTTCTTCGCCAAGTTCCCGCTCGTCCTGTCCTCGCTCGCGAACGTGCCGATGAAGGCGGGCTTCCACCTGACGCTCGAGCCCTGGCGCCGGACGCTGCTCGATGTGAAGGGCTACTACAACCACTACTTCCACACGAAGGACATCTTCCTCTCGCTCGTCTACCTGTTGACGACGAACGACCTCTACTACGTCGACTTCGACGCCTTCCGTGCAAAGTACAGGTACCCGAAGGTGAAGGTCGCAGACGCCGACAGGAAGAAGGTCGAGGAGGTCCTCGCGCAGCACGGCTTTCGGCCCGGCCAACGGCTCATCCTGATGAACGCGAATGCCGCTGCCGAGCTCGCCCCCGAGATCCGCAAATGGCCCGAGGAGCGCTACTCCGAGCTTGCTCGCCGGATCCGCGCCGAGTACGAGGACGCGTTTGTCGCGTTCGTCGGCGCGCCCTCCGAGAAGGAATACACCGACCGCCTCGCCAAGGCTGCGCACCACAAGGACGTGGTGAGCCTCGCCGGTACACTCTCGATCCGCGAGCTCATCGCCATCATCGAGAAGTCCCAGGTGTTCATCACCAACGACAGCGGCCCGATGCATCTCGCTTGCCTGGTCGACGTTCCTATCGTCGGCCTCTTCTTCGCCGAGACCCCGGTGCTCTTCGCGCCGCTCGCCGAGAAGGCCGTCTTTATCTCGCCGAACCTCTACTCGATCCCGCTCTTTACCGTGTACACGGGCAAGGAGATCATCGCGGACGAGAACATCGCCTCCCGCACCGTCACCGTCGACCGCGTGCTCGACAAGGTAAAGGAGCTGCTGACGGAGAACGGCGTCGGTCGCGCCGCTTCGAGCATCAACTAGGGCGAACGCGGCTGAACACGCCGACGCCGGCGTGGATGTCCTCACCGATGAGGTAGCGGAGCTCGAAGCCGTGGCTCTCCAGGATCGACGCGACTTCCTCTCGCGTCGCGACCCAGCGATGCCACTCGATGACGACGTTGTCGGTGAGCTCGAGCACGTCGTCGATGTTCCGGAGCACCTGGGCCTCGAAACCCTCGACGTCGACCTTGAGTAGGTCGACGCGGCGATCACCAGCGCGCTCTTTCCAGGCGGCGAGTAGATCGACGGTGGGCACGGTGACGGCGATCGTCTTGCCCTTGGCGGGGACGTTCGGGTTCTCGGTCGGCTGCGCCGAGGACGCGACGTTGGAGGCGTTGATGTAGAAGGTCGCCTCCTTCGTATTCTTCGGGTAGCCCACGAGTCCCTGAACGGCGGCGGTGCGCGAAAGCGCGTTGTGGTCGATGTGCCAGCGGGTCTCGTCGGTCATCTTCACGTTGGCGTCGACGCAGAGACCGATGAGGTCCTTTCGGCCCATGCGCTCGGCGGCGTAGCAGGCGAAGAAGCCGACGTTCGATCCGAGGTCGATGAAGGTCTCGACGTCGATGCCGTCGAACGCGGCATCGTACGTCCCGCGGCGGAAGATCTCGTCGGCGATCACGAACGTCTCGAGATGCTGGATGCGGTACTCGATCCCGAGCTTCGTGGTGCGGCGGAGGACGGGTCTCACCGAGAGCACGGCCTTCGCGAGCGCCTGCAGCCGCAGCAGCGCGATCGCGTGGTGGACGGCGGGGCGATCGGCGAGCCAGCGAAGGAGGCTCTTTGAGGGAGGTTGGGTCGACATCATCTGTACTGCTGCGGATCGGAAGCGCGCCTTGAGGCCGGTGAAATAGCGTCCGATCACCGCGGAAGCCAGCGGTAACGTCCGCGCTCGTCCAAAGCATGCCGAGGGAGATATTCTCGCCACATGAGGTGGCTCGCCTTTACGGTTCTAGGTGCGGGGATTGGCCTCGCGCTCGTGGCTGCGGTCGCCTGCTCCTCGGACACGAATCTCGCGCCCGGCGACGCGGCCGAGGCTGCCGTCGGCGTCGTCGAGGCGAGCGCGGATGCCGGCGTCGCGAACGCTCACGTGCGCCGGCCCGGCCCGCTGCGCATCCTTTTCTTCACGAAGGAGACGCTCTTCTTCCACACCGATGCGCACAAGATCGGGGACGAGGCGGTGCCCAGATACCTGCGCGAGCGGGGGCACGACGTCTCGGTCACGAACGACAGCGCCAGGTTCACTCCGACCTCTCTCGAGGACTTCGACGTCGCGCTCTTCTTCGTCACCTCGGGTGTGGTCTTCGACGATGCGCAGCGCGCGGCCTTCGAGGGCTTCATCCGCGCGGGTGGAGGCTTCGCCGGCGTCCACTCCGCAAGCGCGACGGAGACGGACTCGCCCTTCTTCCTCGGGCTCGTCGGCGCCGCGTTCTGGGGCCACGGGGTCGGCGACGGCGGCTTCTCGAACTCGAGCCTCACCGTGGTCGACGCCTCCGACTCGCTGGTATCGTTCCTGCCCCGTCCGTGGGTCCGGACGGACGAGTGGTACTATTTCATCGACGACCCGGGGAAGAACACGGCGCTCACGCAGCTCCTGCGCATCGACGAGTCGACCTTGCCGCCGAGCTACCCCGACTCCGGACTCACGGGCGTCCATCCCGTCGCGTGGAAGCAGACGTACATGGGCGGTCGATCGTTTTACACGGCGCTAGGTCACATCGGCGCGAGCTACGAGGACGACCTCTTCCTGCGTTCGATCGCGGTCGGCCTCGAGTGGGCGGGTCGACTCGAGACGCACTGACCGCGGTCGCGCTACGGTCCTCGCCCGCGGCAGCATGGCATGCGTTTCGTGCTATCTACGCGTGACCTTGAGCGCGCTGAGGCCCCGCTGGTTGACCGTCGTGGTCGCGACCACGCTGGCGGTCTTCCTCGGTCACGCCGCCTACCTCTACGGCCCGCGTTTCTTGGACTGGGTTGGGTCCGACGCGGCGATCCCGACCTTGATCGCCGCCGATACCCTGAGGACGGGGCGGATCGCGCCCACCGACTGGTACTACGGCAACGGGGACGTGTGGCTGCTGTGCACGCATCTCTTTGCGATTCCGCCGGTGGCGGTCCTCGGCATCGGGCTCACGAGCGCGCGCATCGCGCTCGTCCTCGGTCTCGCCTCGGAGGTGGTCGTCCTCACGTGGGCCTACAAGCGGCTTGCGCAACCTTCGTGGCTCGCGCTCTTCGCGTCGTCGCTCACGCTGATGGCGTGGTCTCAGCTCCACGTCCACTTCGTGTACTCCCAGCTCTCCTACGGGTTTCACGCCACGGTGCAGGCGGCGACGCTCGCTAGCTTCGCGGCATGCTTGCCTGGAGGAGCTAAACGCCTCGCGCGGTCGGCCTGCATCGGCCTGCTCCTTCTCTTTCTGGTGACCGCGGCGAACGCCATGCGCGGATTCGTGTTCCTCGTTGCCCCGCTCCTCGTCGGCTGCGCGTGGCCGTGGAGTGACGTTCCGTGGCGGCCGCGGTTGCGCATGGGGCTCGCGGCCGTCGCGAGCGGCGTCGCCGGGCTGGCTGTCTACAAGCTCTTCTTCCTGCGGGTGAGCACGTTTACGCCGTTCAAGAGTCATGAAGCGTTCGCTCTGAGCGACCTCGCGGGCATCGCACGCAACGTCCACGTCCTCGTGCGTGGTCTCCTTGGCTTCTGCGGGTGGGCAAACGTCCTCGATCCGGCCGCACCTTTGGGGAGCGCGCTGAGCGTTCCCGTTCTGCTGTGTCTCGCGTTGCTGGGCGTCGCCGTCGGACTGGTTGCAAGCCACGTGCGTTCGTCTCGCAGCGCGACACCTGTGCGCTTCATGGCCGTCGTGGTGCTGGCCCAGCTCGTGTGCTCGGCCGGTCCGGTCATCGTCGGGAATCTCGTCGAAGATCCCTCTTCGGTGCGCTACGTGATGACGAGCCTCCTGCTTTGCTTCGGTCTCGCGGCCATCGTCGCGGTCGACGCCCTCGCATCACCCAAGGGGCGGCGGCTCCGAGCGGGCTGGCTCGCGCTCGTGCCCGTGACCGCCGCGATGGCTGCGGT
>JAYSXP010000527.1:0-27303 GCA_043717125.1 Polyangiaceae bacterium
AAGGACGACGGCCTCGTACGCGAGGTCACGCTCCTCATGAAGCGCGCCCTCAAGCGTATGGACATGACGGCAAAGAGCTTCTTCGCGCTCGCGGAGCCCGGCACGTGCTTCGTGGGTAGCCTCCTCGAGCTCGCGCTCGCGTCCGACCGCATCTACATGAAGGACACCGACGACGAGGACGTTGCGATCGCAACCTCGCCGATGAACGCTGGCGCTTTCCTGATGGGCAACGGCCTCTCGCGCCTGCAGACACGCTTCCTCGGCGCGCCGGAGCGCGTCGGCCGCGCGCTCGAGCAGGGCATGATGAACACGAAGCAAGCCCTCGCCGCCGGCCTCGTGACGTTCGCGCCCGACGACATCGACTGGGACGACGAGATCCGCATCGCCTTCGAGGAGCGCGCCGCGATGTCCCCGGACGCGATGACCGGCATGGAAGCGAACCTTCGCTTCGCGGGACCGGAGACGATGGAGACCAAGATCTTCGCGCGCCTCTCGGCCTGGCAGAACTGGATCTTCCAGCGCCCGAACGCCGTCGGCGAGCGCGGCGCGCTCACGCTCTACGGAAAGCCGGAGCGCCCCGAATTCAACTGGAACCGGACCTGAGAGAACGAAGAAAAGCCATGTCCACCGTCGTCAACGACACCAAGATTCCGAACAACGTCGATCTCTCGAGCGACAAGCGCCTCCAGCGCGCGCTCGAGGCGTGGCAGCCCAACTTCCTCTCGTGGTGGAACGAGATGGGACCCGAGGGCTTCCAGCAGGACGACGTCTTTCTCCGCACGGCGATCAGCGTCACCTCCGACGGCTGGGCAAACTTCGACTACGTGAAGATGCCCGACTACCGCTGGGGCATCTTCCTCGCGGACGCCGAGAAGGATCGCACGATCGGCTTCGGCGATCACATGGGCGAGCCCGTGTGGCAGCAGGTCCCCGGCGAGCATCGCAATGCGCTTCGTCGCATCATCGTCACGCAAGGCGACACCGAACCGGCAAGCGTCGAGCAGCAGCGGCTCCTCGGTCGTTCGTGCCCGAGCGTCTACGACCTTCGCAACCTCTTCCAGGTGAACGTCGAGGAGGGCCGCCACCTCTGGGCGATGGTCTATCTCCTCCAGACGTACTTCGGACGTGACGGACGCGAGGAGGCCGAGGCGCTCCTCGAGCGCCGTTCGGGCGATCCGGACAAGCCGCGCATCCTCGGCGCGTTCAACGAGCCGTGCACCGACTGGCTCTCGTTCTTCATGTTCACGTTCTTCACCGACCGTGACGGCAAGTTCCAGCTACTGGCGCTCGCCGAGAGCGCATTCGACCCGTTGTCGCGCACGACGCGCTTCATGCTCACCGAGGAAGCGCATCACATGTTCGTCGGCGAGACGGGCGTGCTCCGCGTCGTCGACCGCACCGCGCAGCAGATGGCCCAGCACAAGCTCGATCAGCCGGAGGACGTGCGCAAGCTCGGCCTCATCGACCTCTCGACGATGCAGAAGTACCTGAATCTCTGGTACACGCTCTCGCTCGACCTGTTCGGCGGCGAGATCTCGTCGAACGCCGCCCAGTACTTCTCGACGGGCATCAAGGGCCGCGCGAAGGAAGGCCAGTACGAGGACCACAAGGCCCTCACGACGACGTACGCGATGCAGGTGCCGAAGGACGGCAAGGTCGTGAACGAGGACGTGCCGCTCCGAAACGCGATGAACGAGGTGCTTCGCGACGCCTACGTCGAGGACTGCCAGCGCGGCGTCGACAAGTGGAACCGCACCATCGCGTCGCACGGCATCTCGTTCGAGCTGAAGCTACCGAGCCGCCGCTTTCATCGGCACGTCGGTATCTACGCCGGGATCTCGGCCGACCCGCAGGGCAACCTCATCTCCAAGGACGAGTTCGAGGCGAAGGAGGGCGCGTGGCTCCCGTCCGATGGCGACAAGGCGTACGTGCAGAGCCTCATGCAGAAGCCCATCTACGACCCGAAGCAGATGGCCAACTGGATCGCCGCGCCGAAGCACGGCATCAAGGGCCGGCCTGTCGATTTCGAGTACGTCCGCCACGAGGCGTGACGGTGACGTCAGGGGGCGCCCTGCCCGGACGGTCCCTGAGGGTCGACGATCGGGGCAGGCGCCTGCGGAGGCGGGGGCGCCTGCGGAGGCGGGGGCGCGTGCGGAGCAGGGTTTCCGCGGGGCGCGTTGCGCGGCGGCGGGACGCTCGCAGAAGGCGCGACCGCGGGCTCCGGCTCGAGCGCAACCTCGATCGTCTCGTCCTTGTCGCAGATGAGCTCGCGGTCGGTGCTGAGGTAGTGCGCGGCGGAAACGTGCATCGTCACGTGCTGGCCCTGGATGCAGGTGCGAAGGCCCGGGTTCGAGAGCGGGACGCCCTCGATCGAGATGCGCGCGTTCGCGGGCATCGCGCGTAGCGACACCTCGTGCTGGATCGGGACGATGAACGTGGGAGTCGGGGGCGCCGAGACGCTCGCGCGTGGGTCCACCGCGGGGACTGAAGGCTGACCGGCGCGCATGGCGAGGAAGCCTCCGACGCCCAGGATCGCGACGACACCCGCGACGCGGACGATGAGCCGCTTCCGGTTCGCCGCCATGTCCCTCGCGAGCGCGTCGATCGCGGACGGAATCGCGGTGGCGCCTGGCGTGCTCCCGATGCTGCCGATCGACGGCCCCGACGGGGTGAGCATCGGCTCCGGGAGCCGCGGGGCGGACTCCGGAGAGCTCGGCGTCGCCAGCGTCTCGTCCGAGCCGGGGCGCAGCGTCGGAAGGTTGTCCGCCGCAGCGCCAGACTTCAGCGAAGCGATGTGCTTCTCGATGACGTCGTTCGTCTTCACGCGGTCCGACGCGAAGAGCGTTGCGACGACCTTCGCGACGTCACGCGGCGAGACGTCGGTCTTGCTCGAGACGAGGTACGCCTCGAGGTCGGCCTGCAGCTCCGCGGCGGTCGCATAACGATCCTCGCGAGTCTTCGCGATCGCGCGATCACAGATGCGGATCAGCTCCTCCGGCGCGTCGGGCTTCGTTTCCGCGAGCGTCGGGATCTCGCCCTTGATGATCTTCGTGAGGATCTCGACGTCGCCCTTCTTGTGCCACATGCGGCGGCCGACGATGGCCTCCCAGAGCATGACGCCGATCGAGAAGACGTCGGCGCGCGCATCGACGGTGCCGGTGATCTGCTCGGGCGCCATGTACGCCGGCTTGCCCTTGAGCACGCCCGCGCGGGTCTCCACGACGGAGTCGAGTGCCTTGGCGATGCCGAAGTCGACGAGCTTCACGGTTCCGTCGAACGTCAGGAAGACGTTCTGGGGAGTCGCATCACGGTGGACGATGCCGAGGTGCGAGCCGTCGAAGTCCTTGAGGTTGTGAGCGTAGTCGAGCGCCTGAAGCGTCTCGCAGAGGACGCGAATGTGCATCGCGAGCGTGAAGGAGTCGCCCTTCTTCCGAAGCACGCTCGAGAGCGTGACGCCCTCGAGGTAGTCCATGACCATGAAGTGACGCTTGCCCTCGGCGCCGATCTCGTAGGTCTGGACGATGTTCGGGTGGTTCAGGCGCGCCGCGAGTCGCGCCTCTTCGAGGAACATCTCGAGGAAGCTCGCGTCCTCGACGAGCTCCGGCTTCAGCTCCTTGACGACGAGCAGCTTGCTGAAGCGCGCAGGGCCGGTCGCCACGGCGAGGGAGACGACTCCCATGCCTCCGCGAGCGATTTCCGCCACGAGCTGATACTTGCCGAGCTGCTGCGCCAAGAGTGTCCGAAGGATACCGGGGTCCGAAAGCGCAGGGCAAACGCCGCGCATGGTCGGATCACGGTTGATCCACCGTTTGGCGCACCGCGACCCCGAGACCGCGTCCATGATTCTTGGGATTCCAGTGATTTCAGCCGGTTACGCTGTCGCCCACGATGTAGTCAGCTGTCGGGGGTTGGGCGTGCCGTTTGCACTTGCCTAGGTCATGCGTATCCGAGCGTTCCTCCCGGTCCTCCTCGCCCTCTCCTCGAATGCGGTCGCGTGCAGCACGCCGGCGGCCGACGGTACCGAGGCCGGCAACGACGCCATCACGAGCAACGACGCCAAGATCCTGGACTTCACGTTCCAGGGTGAGGTCATCGCGAACGCCGACACGAAGGCGCGCCAGGCCGTCGTCTCTCAGCTCGCCTACACCCAAGGGATCCTGACCACGAACGAGCGCGGCAACGGTCACGTCGGTCACGTCGTCCTCACGAACGTCATCGAGACGCCGGCCGCCGACGGCAAGAAGAAGATCACGTACACCGCCCAGCTCCCCGTCGCGTGGCCGAAGACCGGCAACGCAGTCCCGACCTCCTATGACCTCCCCGTCCCGAAGGACATCACGGCGCTCGAGGCGTTCAACGCCAAGTACGACGGCAAGTGCGGCGCGAACGAGTACGGCCAGGAAGAGTTCTGGCACGACTTCAACCCGAAGGCCGCGGCCTGCGCCCTCGACGACATCGACGTCACCCGTTCGCGCGCGACCGTCAAGCCGTACGCCGGCGAGACGACCGGCAAGTACCCCGAGTACGACCAGATGTGGAAGGACGGCGAGCTCGACGTCGTCGCCATCTTCGGGCTCATTTCGGGCACGACGGACAGCGACACCGACCCGGGCGTCGGGGAGTACAAGCGCTTCGTCAGCGGCACGCAGGGCCTGCTCACCGGCGGCGTCGTCACGTCGAACACGAAGACCGCCTCGATCCTTCGCGACACGACGATCACCGGCAAGGTGACCATCAGCGGCCAGCAGCGCCCCGTGAAGATCGACGTGCTCCTCGTCTCCGAGATGAAGAGCGTCGGCCCCGACTTCGACACGCGCTACGCGCCGGTAAGCGAGAAGGCCGACCTCATCATGTACGACGGCCACGCGGGCCTCGGGAAGAACGTCAATGCGCTCGCGCGCAAGGGCACGGTCACGGCGGGCAAGTACCAGCTCGTGCTGCTCAACGGCTGCCAGACCTTCGCGTACATCGACACGACGATGAACGACCGCCGCATCGAGGCGAACGGCGCCGCGACGGACCCCGCAGGCACCAAGTTCATGGACGTCATCGGCAACGCGCTGCCCGGCTACACGAACAACCTCACGAACATGTCGATGTCGCTCGTGCGCGCGTCCATCAAGAGCGACATCGCGCCAAAGAGCTTCAACGATCTCCTGAACGAGATGCCCGAAGAGCACCTCGTCGTCGTCTTCGGCGAAGAAGACAACCGCTTCCACCCCTGAACAGCCTGGAAATCCACATGCGCACCAAGACTCTCCTCCGCGGCTGTCTCGCTCTGTTCGCCACCACCGCGCTCGCGTGCAGCAGCGCCGAGCCTGTCGACGACAGCGCCGACGGCGAAGATGCGATCACCAGCAACGACGCCCAGATCGTGGACTTCACGTTCACCGGCGAGGTGCTGGCGCCGAAGGCGGACGAGACGCGCAAGGCGATCGTGAGCCAGCTCTTCTACACGGTCGGCGCGCTCACCGCCGAGCATGGCGCGAACGGCCAGATCGGCCGCGTCGAGACCGGCGGTGTCTCCGAGACGCTCGAGGGCGACCTCAAGCGCATCAAGTACACCGCGAAGCTCCCGGTCGCGTGGCCGAAGGGCAAGAGCGTGCCGCGCACGTACAAGGTCGTCCTCCCCAAGGACACCACCAAGCTCGAGGCGTTCAACGCCAAGTACGACGGCAAGTGCGGAACGAACGAGTACGGTCGGGACGTGTTCTGGCACGACTTCAACCCGATCGCCGCCGGCTGCACCGTAGACGAGGCCGACGTCACGCGCTCCTCGGCGCGCGTCACGAAGAACAAGAGCGTCACCCTCGGCAAGTACCCCGAGTACGCGAAGGTCTGGGAGGACGGCGCGCTGAATGTCGTCGCGATCTTCGGCTACTCCGACAGCGGCGGTGCGTCCGACGCGGGCGAGGCGGAGTACAACGCGTTCGTCTCTCGCTCGCAGGCCCTCTTCCCCGGTGCGACGTCGAGCGAGACGCCGGTCACCGCGTCGATTCACAAGGACATCACCGTCAAGGCCCAGGTGAAAGTCGCCGGTGTCATGCGCGACGTGAGCATCACGTCACTGCTCATCGGAACGCTCTACACGTCGGGCGCGGACTTCGACGCACGGTACAACCCCCTCAGCGCGAAGGCGGACCTCGTCGTCTACAACGGCCACTCGGAGCTCTCGAAGAATACGAACGCGCTCGCGCGCAAGGGCACCGTCCTGCCGAAGCAGTACCAGATCTTCTTCTTCGACTCGTGCGACACCTACGCGTACCTCGACACGAAGCTCGCAGACCGGCGCCGCGAGGTGAACGCCGACGACACCAAGGGATCGAAGTACCTCGACGTCGCGACGAACGTGCTGCCGTCCTACTTCAGCAACTACGCGGCCTCTTCGCTGTCGTTCGTGAAGGCGCTCTCGGAGCGCGACACCCCGAAGACGTACAACCAGATCATGACGGAGCTCCCGTCCGATCAGGTCGTCGTGGTGACCGGCGAGGAAGACAACACCTTCCGGCCCTGATCTTCCATTCCAGGGGACGGCGGCGGAGGGGCGGCCTGCTCCCCTCGTGGTGGTGTTCGAGAGCGGCCTCGCCGCGCGTTCGCCGAGCGTGTGGTTCTGAGCGTCCACACCGTGGCGTCCACACCGTGTGCTCCCCGCGCGAGGAGGCTGTCCAGCCGCGGCAAAATGGCGCGACTTTCTTGCGGCCCGACCGTTGCTCGGGCGACCCTCGTCAGGCGTGAGCCGGGGGCGGAGCCTGGAGAAGAAAGCGTGAAGTTACCCGTACGTTTCGATGCGCCGTTCTGGGTCGCCCTCCTGGCCAGCGTGATCCTCGTGGGATCGGTGGCGTGCATCAGCCTTGCGGCGGCTGCGCAGACCGCCGCCAAAAGCGACGCCGAGATCGTCAGCCTGGGAGGCACCTGATCCACGATCGAACGCGCGTCGCTCCACCTGTCGAAGGAGGCGCGGGTGCGCTAGAATCCGTTCGATGCTGGCGACGCTCGACGAGGGTGGCTACGACTTCGGCGAAGCACGCTTCGACCTGAACGATCCGGCGGACCGCGAGATCCTGCGGTTCATCCTCTCGCAGGCGCTCTACGGCGAGGCGACCGGCGTGTACTGCGGGAAATCCCTCTATGCCGCGGGCTCTCTCGAGGCCGCGCGCTTCTACCTGCGCCAGGCCAAGCAGGAGCTCGCCCACCTCGAGCTCTTCGCGGACATCTTCCGCGGTCTCGGGCTCGTGCCGCTCGAGGCGCACTGGGTCATCCGCCTCCTGTCCTCGCACAACAATTACTACCCGCTGAAGGTGCTGATGGAGCACGCCATCGGCGAAGGGATGGTCCTCGACATTTTCAAGGACATCCTCCTCCAGACGCTGCCCGATTCGGACCCGCGCGTGCCGCTGATCAAGAAGAAGCTCCGCGTCGTGTGCCGCGAGGAGATCGAGCACGTCGCGTGGGGCGAGAAGGAGACGAAGCGCCTCCTCAAGGAGAAGCCTTGGCTCCGCACGCCGTACTACGGCCTCATCGAGCTGCAGATGTCCGTGCTGCCGATGCTCGTCCGCGCCTTCGAGAAGCGCGCCGGCAAGCATCCTGTTCTCGTCCACCTGCCCGGCTTCCTCGCGCACGTGCGCGCGCGTGTCTACGCGCAGGGCAAGGAGCTCGGCATCGTTCCGGCTTCGCAGCCCGGTCTCTTCACGCGGATGTTCGCGATGCTCTACGGCCTCCTGCTGTTCGTGCGTAGCCAGTTCGCCCGCAGCACCTCGAAGCTCGAGAAGATCTACATCTCCGAGCTCGGGCTCGACGGATCGGCAGGCAAGGGCGGCGGCGGCTCCCTCGCCTCCGAAGAGCACGACGACGACGACCGGGCCCACGCCGTCAGCGACACGCCTTCGGCACTCGCCGCGCCGTCGAGCCGCGCAAGCGCGTAGTCGACGCCTTCGGCATTCCCCCACACGATGGGCTCCTCGTCGGGTGGCCTCGCCGCGACGGCCTCCGTGATCCTGTCGCAGTGCAGGCCGATGCCTCGCTCCACGTAGAACCCGTAGGTTCGGCAGGCACCGGGCCGATGCGCGTAGACCCGGCATGCCCCCTCGCGCTCGTCGAGCATCGGGCACACGACATGGCGAGGCACCCGGTTCTCGCGCTCGGCGGCGGCGAGGTCTTCGATCTTCGCATCGACCTCGGCGCGGACGCTAGGCTCGAGCGCATCGAGCCCCTCGCGGAGAAGCTCCCACTCCGCGCGAACGAGCCGAGGGATCTCGGCGAGGCGATGGCAACACGAGTCGCAGCCGCGACGGCACGGCCACCACGCGTGCTCCTCCGCGGTCGCGTGCGTGCGCCGGTCGATGTCGTCGTAGAGAGAGAGGAGCGCGGGCTTCCTCATTTTGCCGTGAGCGCGCAGGCGCCGCTCTGGCAGCGCGCCGCCTTGTTCATGCACGGCTCGGCAAAGCACCGGACGTTCGAGGCGGCTCCGCCGAGGCACTTCGGCGCGGGGTCGGCGGCGGACAGAACCCGACACGCGCACGGCGCCTCCGCGCAGTAGCTCGAGAAGGTGCGACAGTCGTCGTCCTTCGCGCATGACCCGGAGGTTGCCGGTGGAGCGCTCGGCGGGGGCGCGGAGGCCGACGCAGGAGCCGTCGCGGTCGGCGCCGAAGGGCTCACGGCTCCGTCGTGCGACTCCTTCGGTGGCGTGTTGCACGCGGCGCACGCGAGCGCGCAGGCGAGGACGAGGCTCACAAGGGCTTCGAGGCGCACTTCGCGTCGGTCGTGCACGTCAGATAAGGCTTGCATGTCGCGTCGGCTGCGCACTTCGTATCCGCCTTCGCGCGGCAGGTCTGGTTGTTCGCCGCGAGACAATTATCGCACGAGCCGCCCTGCACGACCGCCTGTCCCGCGCAGTACGACGACGCGCACGCGCTCGCGCTCGCGCACACCCCGGGTACCTCGCACTGGCACTTGCCCCACTCGTTGTCGAGAAGCGGCATCGCGTTCGGATGCGCAACATCGCAGCACCGGAAGCACGCGTCTGCGGTCGACGCCGACCCGCACGTGTTGGTCGGAGGAGTCGGAGGAGTCGGAGGAGGAGCGCTCGCGTCGGGCGTGGACGACGGGGTCGCTCCGGGCGGAGTCGAGCTCCCGGAGCCGGAGCCGCTGCCCGAGCCGGTCGACGGTGGGGTCGTCGTGCCACGCGTCGCCGGCGTCTTCGACGAGGCCGGGTCGGTGCTGGCTTGTTCGTCCTGGGTGCTCTCGTCCGGGGGAAGGTTCGGCACCGCACACGCAAGCGAGAAGGCGGCCGTTGGAACCGCCATGGCGACGGTGGCGGCAAGGGCAGAGAAGCGCATCTCCCGGACCCAGCTGCACCTTCCGAGCCGTGCAGCCGCGAGTCGACGTGTTCCAGCCGCACCGCATTCGGGTAGCCGTGCTGGCCGAAACAGGCACGCCTCGAGGAATCGTCCGCCACCAGCGGCCGGAGGGATCGAACCGCAGGACGTCGCTCGTGGATCGGCCGCCTGTCTGCGCGCGTGTGGGAACGAGCGGAACGTCGCGCGCGGCGTTCGAGCCCGGAAAACACCCCGGGAACGCCTGGAACTTCGAGAAGTGGAGCCGAGGGGGATCGAACCCCTGACCTCATCCATGCCATGGATGCGCTCTCCCAGCTGAGCTACGGCCCCGTCGAAACGAGGACTGGGTCAATACTTCGGCTTTTCACGAGTGTCCAGCCTCACGAGGAACCGGCGCGGATGCCGAGCCTTCGCATCATCTTCTGAAGGCCGAAACGCGAGATGCCGAGCGCCTCCGCTGCGCGTGTCTGGTTGCCTTTGGTGCGCTCGAGTGCGTCCTTCACGAGTTGCAGCTCGAGAGCGTCGACCCTCGCCTTCAAGCCGACCCCGGCGTTTCGCACCGCATTCGGTCCGCCGCGCGACACCTCGTCCGAGAGCTCGCCGACGTCGATCCGGTCGTCCGCGAGGACAAAAGCACGGCGAATCTCGTTTTCGAGCTGCCGCACGTTTCCCGGCCACGGAAACGCCGCGAGACGGTCCATCGCGGCTCGGGTGACCTTCACCTTGCGCCCCTCGGAGTGCTTCGCGACGAAGTGCGTGACGAGGAGCGGGATGTCCGTGGCCCGCTCGCGGAGCGACGGCACCCGGATCGACACGACGTTCAATCGATAGAACAGGTCCTCGCGAAACGTGCCCGCGGCGACCATCGCCTCGAGGTCGCGGTGGGTCGCGCCGAGGATGCGGACGTCGACCCTGTGTACCTTCTCGCCGCCCACCGGACGGACCTCGCCGTTCTGCAGGACGCGCAGCAACTTCGTCTGCATCGAAAGCGGCATCTCGCCGATCTCGTCGAGGAGCAGCGTGCCGCCGTCCGCGACGTCGAAGAGGCCGGCGCGCGTCGAGGAGGCGCCGGTGAACGCGCCACGAACGTGACCGAAGAGCGTCGACTCGAGGAGCGGCTCCGGGACCGAGCCGCAGTTCTCGCTCACGAACGGGCGCGAGGCGCGAGCGCCGTTCGCGTGGATAGCGCGAGCGACGAGCTCCTTGCCCGTGCCGGACTCGCCCGCGAGCAGCACGGGAACGTCGCTGGCGGTGACGCGGTCGACGAGGCGGAGCATCGCGCGCATCGGCTCGCTGCGCCCGGCGATCTCGTCGTAGCGGAAGCGCGTCTCGTCTCCTTGGGCGAGCTCCGCGCGTGCACGGACGAGCTCCGCCTCGCGCATGCCGAGCTCGGCGGCGAGCTTGGCGTTCGCGCGCTCGGCACGACGCACGGCTCGACGTAGCAAGGCCTGATCGCGCGCGTCGGCGATCGCCAGCGCGGCCTGACTCGCAACGAGACGCACCCACCCGAGCTCGGCGTCACCGAAGGCGCCGCGGCGGACGCGATCGTCGAGGTACACGACCCCGAGCACGTCACCGCGCGCGACGAGCGGCACCGCGAGCACGCTTCGCAGGCGAAGCGCATGCACCGACGCGTGGAGGTCGCCGACCTGCGCGTACGCATCGGTCGCGCAGATGGTCTGTCGCTCCTCCATCGCGCGCTTTGCAAGGCCCATCGAGAGCGCAAGCTGTTCGCCGCGCAGATCGCGACGCGCGAGGTTGCGAGCCACGCGCGGGACGAGCCCGCCGTCGGGAGCGCGCAAGAGGAGAAGGCCGCGCTCGACGCCGGTCCAGAGGACCATCGTGTCGAGGACCTGCTCGAGCAGCGGCTTCAGGCGTTCGCGCGAGGCGAGCGAGCGGACGATGGCATCGAGCTGCGCGACCTGCGCCGAGCCGAGCGCCGACGACGTGTCGCTCTCGACTCCCATGCCGCTACCTCGGGCCCAGGCCACGTTTGCGAGCGCCGCGTGGTGCTCGGGCGGACAACCGGCACGCAGCGCATCGGCGGCAACGCGGCGCGCAGTCTCGAGGCGACGAGCGACGTCACCGTTGCCGAGCTCCGCGCCGAGACGCGTCCCCGCCGCGAGTGCCGGGCCGCGCGACCCGAGCGGCGCGGCGACATCGAGGACGGCCACGAGCTCCGCGAGCACCCGTGGCGACGCCGCGTGCGCGGTGGCGAGGGCCGTGGCCGCACGTGCCCCCCACCATTCCCACCTCGCGGTGGCGGAGCTCGAGGAGGCGCGGGCATCGATGGCCTCGACGTCGACGCGCAAGCCTGCGCTCGTGATGCCGTCGGCCCATACGAGGACGCGTGCGGCCGAACGGATGCGATCCTCGTCCGACGCGAGCTGGAGCTCGAGGTCAGCGGCGCGAACCTCGTCGCGCGCGCACGTGTCGCCCGCGGGGCGCACCTCGACGATCGCCCAGCGCGCGAAGGCGAGGGCGCGCACGTCGCCCGCGCTCCGCGCACGCGAAATGGCTATTTTTGCGGCATCGTCGGCGTGGTGGGAGGCTCCGACGAGCGCGTATGCGGCCGCGCGACCGAGCAGCGCGCGTGCGGCAAGCGCGGGACGACCGAGCCGCTCCCAGAGGAGCGCAGCGCGTGTGGCCGCAGAGAGGGCGCGACCGACGGCGCCCGCATCGACGGCTGCGGCAGCGAGCCCGGTGAGGTACGTCGCCTCTTCGATGACGGCGCCGGCGCGCGTCGCGAGATCGGCGGCAGAGGCGAACGCGGCAAGACTCTCCGACGCGCGGCCCTGGACGTGCTCGAGCATGCCACGTGTGCCCTCGAGGCGCGCGATGGCGAGCGGGCCGTCGGCCTCGCGCATCGCGGCGGCGACGACGCGCAGTCCGCGCTCGTGCTCGCCGCGTGAGCATGCGAGGAGACCGCGCACCTCCGCGGCGGCGGGACCGCGGGCGTCGCCGAGCTCCTCGTCGGCGTCCTCGAGCTCGCCTGCGTCCCACGCGAGCCGGGCCAGCAGCGCGCGCGCGCCGTCCGACGCCGGTCCGGTCACGCGACGGGCCGCGAGCGCAGCGCCGGCGTTGTCGCCACGTCGACGAGCGAGCTCGGCGCCGAGCAGTATCAGCTCGGGGTCGCCGTCGGTACCCGCCGCCGTGAGCGTCGCGTAGGCGCGCCCGATCTCTCCGCGACGGAGGAGCGCGTGGCCGAGATCGAGGACGAGCGACGCAGGCGCTCCACCTTCGGCGACGGCGTCCTCCGCGGCGGCAAGCGAGTCCGCGTCGGGGCGTGGCGCGAGGAGCTCACGCGTGAGGGCCAGCCAGCGCTCGCTCTGCGAAGCGCCTGAAGGCGCAGCGCGATCGCGCTTATTTTTCGACAAATCAGTGCTGCAGACGTCGTCGAGTGTCCAGGCCTCCGGCGCGGCGGTGATGGCGAGCGTGAGCAAGCGCTCGGCGAGCTCGCTGTCGGTTCGTGCGGGGAGCGTCCACGAAGACGCCGCGGGTCCGACGAGCGCGACGAGCCAGCTTGCGCTGCCGAGCGAGTCGAGCGGCTCGATGCGCGGCGCGGGATGCTCCCGCGATCCCTGCCCGAGGCGATCGGCGAAGGCGATGGATTGCTCGAGCCATCGACGCGGCTCCCCGGTGATCGCCGCGGCCATCGACGCGCGCGCACGGAGGTCGTCGGCGCGCACGGCGAGATACGCACGACGGATCCGTGCTCGCCTCGCGGCGATGGCCTCGCTCGCATCGGAAGCGAGATCGAGGAGGCGAGCCGCGCGCGTCGCCAGCCACGCCGCCGACGGGCGTGCACCGGGCGCGTCGGCGAGGAGTGCCGCGATCCATCCATCGAACGGAGCCTCGACCGTGGCGACCGCGAGCGCGGCGATGGGGTCGCTCGCCGCCGCGACCGCGGGGACGAGCGCCTCGGCGAGGACGAGACCCAGCGCGTAGAGATCGGCGGCGGGGGTCGCAGCCTCGCCACGTCTGACCTCTGGCGCGAGGTATCGCAGCGTCCCGCCGGACGCCCCCTCCCCGGTCACTCGGGTCGCGAGCCCGAGATCGATCAACGTCGCGCCACGCTCCTCCGCGTGGTCGCGCGCGGGCCTCTTGCTCCCGACGAGCACGTTGGCGGGCTTCACGTCTCCGTGCCTCACACCAATCGCGTGAAGCTCGTCGAGCGCGCGACCGACCGCGTGAGCGACGATCGCCGCGAGCTCTCTCCCCTTCTGCTTCGCCGTCTCGAGCGACGTGCCTTCGACCCAGGTGGTCGCGACGAACTGCGCGCCGGCCGTGAGCCTTTCGATCCCCTCGGGCACCGTCCCGCAATCGAGCAGCGCGGGCCCCCATCGGCGCTCGAGCCCCGCGAGCACGCCAGCCTCATGCCCGACCCACCCGTCCGCCCCCTTCGCGACCTTGAGCGCGACCGCGACCCCATCGCGCGAGGCACGCCAGACCTCCGCGGTCGCGCCCTCCCCTACACGCTCGTGCAGGCGCCACCCGAAGAGCCCCCTCTGCGCTGCCAACTCAGATGCCGGTTGGCTCGTTTTGCCCTTCACCCATCTATCGAAGCCTATCCGTGGCGCCCGTCAACAGTGTTGGCAAGCGACAGCCGAATCGCGCGGCCCTGCGCCTAGAAACGAATGCCGTTCTCGGTTCGGTGCTTCCACCATTTCCAGGCGAAATACACGCCGGGGACCGCTGCGACCGCGCCGATCACGGGCGACGCGAGCACGACGCCGGCACCGATGGCCACCGTCGTTGCGGCCGCGGCCACGATGCCCTTCTTCTTGGACTCTTCGAGGACTTCGGTGCGCGTCTTACTCATGATGGCCCAAAGTAGACACGTGCGGGGTTCGGTGCAACGTCAGGGACGCCGCGTGGCGCCGCGGAGCCAGGCGGCAAGCAGATCAAGGTCTTCCGGCGGCATCTCACCGTCGAAGCGGGGCATGTGCCCCTTCCGGTCGGGATCGAGGGCGTGCTCGCGGTAGGTGGTCTTGGTCGCCGGGTTGGCGATCTGCGCGCGGATCCACGCCACCGAGCCCCAGCCCGAGAGCTCGGGTGCGAGCCCCTGATCGGAGTCGTCCCCCGTGCCGCCGAACATGTGGCAGGTGGTGCAACGCGTCGAGACGATCGATTTGCCGAGCGCGACCTTCGGCGCGTCGCGACGAAGCGCGCTCGCAGGCGGCAGCTCGCCAGGCATGTCACCGAGGCTCGCGAGGAACGCGGCGACGGCGTTCTTGTCGTCCGCGCTCATCGGCTTCCACGTGGGCGGGGCGCCGGGCAGGGGCGTGTCGACCGAGGGCATCTCGCCCTTGTAGAGCGAGCGACCGAAGCGCGCGTCTCCGTCGGGCTCGTGAAGCATGTCGAGGACCCACTTCTCGGTGCCCCATCCGTCGAGCACGGTCGCGGTGCGATCCTTGTCCGTACCGTGCGCGCCGAGCATGTGGCAGCTCGCGCAGTGCTTGTCGAAGAGCTCGGGCCCGCGGGAATCGGGATGGCGCTTCATCATCGCGAGCGGCCCTTCGGGCGGGACACCCAGGACCGCGATGCGATTCGCGATGCTCGCGCGCTCGTCGGCCTTCACGCGCTCCTTCTGGAAGCCCGCGTCGTTCGCGTCCTGGTGCTGGGCCTGCAGCGTCAGACCGACGGCGCCCGCGGCGATCAACGCAAGCGGCACGAGCGGACCGACGCGCGAACGCAGCGCCGTGCCCGGCTTGCGATCGAGGAGAGGCAACGCGAACAGGTACGCGCCGAGCACGGCCGGGAGCACGACCGTGCCCACGATCTCGAGGGGCCCGTGGAAGTACTTGAGGAGCTGGAACAGCGCGAGGAAGTACCACTCGGGGCGCGCCGGATAGTCACTCGACGGGTCGGCAGGCGCATCGAGCGGCGCGCCGTGCTCTCGCAGCGCCATCACGAACACGACAGCCACGACGGCGAGCACCGCGACGACGTCCTTCAGGAGCTGTGTGGGGAAGAACAGCTCGACGCGCTTCAGGTCGGCGCGTGCCGACGGCGTCACACCGTGCTTGCGAAAGAGGGCCAGGTGCCCGACCACGAGCATCACGAGGAGGGCGGGCAGCACCGCGACGTGTAGCGCGTAGAAGCGCGTGAGCGTCAGACTCCCGTACTCGGCTCCGCCCTGCAGCAGCTTCTGCGTCGCGTCACCGACGACCGGCACCGTGCCGGCGATGTTCGTCGCCACGCGCGTGGCCCAGTAGCCCTTCTGGTCCCAGGGCAAGAGGTAGCCCGTGAGCGCGAAGCCGAGCGTCAACGCGAGCAGGCCGAGCCCCAGCCACCAGTTCACCTCGCGCGGCTTCTTGTAGGCCCCGAACAGCGCGACCTGGAGCAGGTGCATCGCGAGAACGATGACCATGGCCTGGGCGCCGAAGTGGTGGAGCCCACGAAGCAGCCAGCCGCCCGATTGCGTGAAGGTGATGTAGTGGACGCTGGCCCACGCGGTCTTGTCGCTCGGCGCGTAGCTCGTCATCAGCGCGACGCCGGTGACCGCCTGCACGAGGAACGAGCCGAGCAGGGCGCTGCCGAACACGTAAGCCCAGCGTGCGCCACCCTGGATCGGCTCCTCGAGCGCGTGCGCGAGGAGCTTGCGATGCCCGATGCGCTCGTCGAGGTAGTCGCCGAGGCGAGTGAGGAGACTCACGCTTCCACCTTGTCGCCGATGCCGATGCGGAAGCGCCGGAAATCGACGGCGACGAATCCTTGCTCGATCCGTGTGGCGAGCGCGTCGAGATCGCGAGGCGACGGGCCGCTCTTCCGCTTGCCTTCCGGATTGAACGCCGAGGTGTGACATGGGCACGCGAAGCCTGCGCCCGCACCGGGCGCGACGTTCACCGAGCACCCGAGGTGCGGGCAGACCGACGAGAACGCCGTGACCTTGTCGCCGTGCTTGACGAGCCACACGCTGCCGAGCTCGACGCCGCGTTCGATCGTCCAGGCGTCGCGGCGGTCGTCCACGATCGCGACGCGCTTCGGCTCCCCGTCGATCAGCTGGTCGAGACGCAGTGTGCGCACCCAGCGCCCCGCCGCTCCCTTGCTCCCGATCGGCGCCGCCACGAAGGCTGCCGCGGGGATCGCCGCGGCCGCGGCGATCGCGCAGCTGCCGATGACCACGGCGAGCGTCAGCGTACGCCGGGAGGTGCCTGCGCTCTGGTTTTCGGGAGCGGACGGCGGTGTGGAGGTCGGCGAAGGGGGAGGGGCGGACGTTGGCATGGTGGGAAAGCGGGGCGATTCTACTCTGAGTCGGACCTTCTTCCGGGCTCAACTGCCAACCATCGTCCGATCGCGTACGATGACGAAAGCAGGAGATTTGCCATGAAGCTGCGCGGCTCGCTTACCTTCACCGCGGTTGCAGTCGCGATCGCCATCGGCTGCGGCTCGTCGGACGACTCGACATTCACCGACCCGAACGCAACGAACGACAGCGGTGTCGGGCCCGCGCCCTTCGCCCCGGGTGACGGCGGAGGCGCCGACGCGCACCCCTGCACCAATCTCTGCTTGAAGCAGACGACGTGCGCCGGCGGAGGCACGACGTCGCTCAGTGGCATCGTCAAGGACCCCGCGGGCAAGGTGCCGCTCTACAACGTGCTCGTCTACGTCCCGAACGCTCCGGTCGCTGCAATCACGACGGGCGCGTCATGCGATCGCTGCGGAAGCGTCTCGGGCGAGCCGCTCGTCACGGCGATCACGGATGCCGCAGGGCACTTCAAGCTCGACAACGTTCCGGTGGGCAACGACATCCCGCTGGTCGTCCAGGTCGGCAAATGGCGTCGTCGGCTCAAGGTGCCGACGGTCGCGTCGTGTGTCGACACGCCGCTGGCCGAGGCGGACATTCGCCTGCCGAGGAACAAGACGGAGGGCGACCTTCCGCAGATGGCCATCTCGACCGGCGGCGCGGACGTGATGGAGTGCCTGCTCCGCAAGATCGGCGTCGACGACGCGGAGTTCACGACGCCCGACGCGCCGGGGCGCGTGCATTTCTACGCCGGCTCCCCCGGCGGAGCCTCGACCACGACGAAGTTCGCCACCGCGAACGGTGGCGGCACGTTTCCGAGCTCCACCACGTTCTGGGCCGACAAGGCGAACCTCCTCAAGTACGACATCGTGATCCTCTCGTGCGAGGGCGACACCTACCCGGCGACGAAGCCGGACGCAGCGCTGAAGGCGATGTACGACTACGCGAACGCGGGCGGGCGCCTCTTCGCCTCGCACTGGCACCGGTACTGGTTCAACACGGCGGCGCGTACGGGTGGTTTCAACCCGCAACCCGCAGGCCCGAACCCGAGCCCGTTCGAGCCGTTCGGCACGTGGGCGGACCGCAACGCGCCGGGCGATCAGGACCCCGACCAGCTCGTGACCGGCAAGGTCGACGACAGCTTCCCGAAGGGCAAGGCGATGAAGGACTGGCTCGTCAACGTCGGCGCCTCGACGACGCCGGGCGACATCGAGATCAAGGAGTCGAAGGCCAACATCGACTCCGTGATGAAGCCGCAGGCCACCCAGTGGATCTCGATGACGAACCCCTTTGCGGGAAACACCCAGGCCGTCGAGTACCTCTCGTTCAACGCGCCGATTCCCGCGCCCGATGAGCAGAAGTGCGGGCGCGTCGTGTACAGCGACCTCCACGTCTCTTCGGGTGACGTCCGCGGCATGCCTTGGCCGACGGGCTGCGTGCAGCCCGATCTCAGCGCGCAGGAAAAGGCGCTCGAGTTCATGCTGTTCGACCTGTCGTCGTGCATCCAGAACGACAACGCGCCGGTCGTGCCGCCTCCGCCCGTGAAGTGAGCGTCGGGCGCGCGCGTCAGCGGCGATGCGGCCGCGGCGCGATGATGCCCTCGCGCTCGAGCATGTTCGCGAGCGCGCGGAAGGCCTCGGAGCGCCCGAGCTGCACGAGGTGACCCCCCGGAATCATCACGAGCTCGCAGCCGAAGTGCGTGGCGATGCGCTGCGCGTGCGCGCTCGGCGTGATGCGATCATGCTCGGCGGCAACGACGATCGCGCGCTCGGGGCGCAGCGCGAGCGGACGAGCGAGCGGGCTCACGACCCAGTTCGCGCGTTCGAGCGCCGCATGCTGGACGCCGGCCTGCTCGCCGGTGCCGAGGCGGCCCTGCTCACGCGCGAAATCGGCGACCGACGCGAGCGGGATCATCGGCATGACGAAGTCGATGTCGCGAGAGACCGTGGCGAGCAGCGAGGACGTGTAACCGCCGAGGCTCATGCCCATGACGCCGACGTGCGGAGCGCCGCGTGCGCGAAGCCAACGCGCCAGCGCGACGATGTCGGCGATGGCCTGCCGGAAGCCCTCGTTCGTCATGCGCGGATCGGCGCTCGGGAACTGCGGCGCACCGCGGCGCGGTCCTCCGCGTAGCGCGTGGAAGGGGAGCACGGGTAGCGCAACGTCGAGCCCGCGCCGCGCCAGCCAGGCGACCGGCCACTGCGCTTCCTCGAGCATCCAGTGGCCTCCCATGTAGCCGTGGATCGCGATGACGGCGGGCCGCTTCTTTCCGTCGCCGACAAAGAGCCGCGCGCGCGCGGTGCGGTTCTCGACGCGTGAGAGATACGTCGTCGCGACCTCGGCGAGGTACGGCTCGAACGTGCTCGCCCACTGCGCGTCCAAGACCTCGACAGGGCCGGACTTCGGGCCTGAGTCACGGCGCACGGAGCGCAACGTCGGATCGATCGCGGGGGGCGTCGGGAAGAACGCTTGCGCGTCGGCGACGATGGCGTCGCCGCCGTAGTCGCGATGGATCGCCTCTAGAATGTCGAGCCGCTCGCCGTGGCCGAGCTTCTCGGCGCGCGCGCTGTCCCCCGCGCCGCGCAGTTGCATGGCGACGACGACGGCGCGATCGACGGCGCCCACCGCCGAGCCGATCACACGCCGCCAGCGAGCCGTCGTCATGCGTTCATTACGTCCCTTCACCTGCCACGGCACCGAAGTTGTATCCGAACGTCGTCGACCAGACGTCAGTACACATAAGGGTTCGCGCCGGCCGTGACGGACTTCGCGGCCGAGCCATGGAGCGTGACGGTACGACCACCGCCCTCGACATGAACGCGAGCATCGCGCGTGCTCGCGACGCTCTCGTGCGGGCCGAGCATCACGACCAATCGGTTCGGGCTCTCGGGCGCCACGTCGACGCCGACGAGATGGCCGCTACCGTCGAGCAGGAGCGTGGCGGGCAGATCTCCGCTCAGCTCGGGGCTCGCGCCCGGCTTCGAGTACACGACGACAGTGCCCAGGGCAGGATCGTGCGCGTAGCTGGTCGCGCGCGTCTCGGGAAGCATTCCGAGATGGTAGGCACCCCCGGTTCCGAGCGCCACCCTACGATGGGCCGGCCGCCTCGCCCGCTGGCCGGAGGTGGCCCTCCGCAGCGGCGAGAAAACGCCCGCGCGCGAGGGAATGTTCGACGATCGGCGCCGGGTAGGTGCGGCCGAGATGGACGCCGAGCGCCCTGAGCTCGAGCGGAGGCGCGAGCCACGGGCTGTGGATCCAGCGCGACGGTACGTTCGCGAGCTCGGGGACCCAGCGGCGGACGTAGGCACCGTCGGCATCGAAGCGCTCGCCCTGCGTGACCGGGTTGAAGACGCGAAACCAGGGCTGCGCATCGACCCCGCAGCCGGCCGACCACTGCCAGCCGAGGTTGTTCGCGGCCCAGTCGCCATCGGTGAGGTGCTTCATGTAGTGCGCCTCGCCGAGCCGGAAATCGAGGAGGAGGTGCTTGCAGAGGAAGCTCGCCGCGATCATGCGCGCGCGGTTGTGCACGAAGCCCTCGCCGAGGAGCTGGCGCGCGGCCGCGTCGACCACGGGGTAGCCCGTCTTTCCATCGGTCCACGCTCTCCACGCGACCTCGTCCTCGCGCCACGGGAAGCGCTCCCACGCGGGCCGGAACGGATGCTCGAGCACGGCGGGCCTCGAGCGAAGGACGTCGTACGCGAACTCGCGCCACACGAGCTCGTTCGCGAACGTGCGCCATGCCTTCGGATGATCCTCGAGGCCGTGCTTCGTCGCTTGCCACGCCGACCGAGCGGAGAGCGTCCCGAACTTGAGGTCCTGCGAGATGCGGCTCGTCCCGGCGACGCCCATCGCGTTGCGGCCCTCGTCGTATTTCGCGGCAGCGCGCTTCAGGAAGGTCGCGACGCGCGCGCGCGCGGCCTGCTCGCCGCCGGCGACGACGAGCTCGTTTCGCGTGACGCCGATCGACGCCAGCGTGGGCGCCTTGCCGAGGAGCTTCTTCGCGGCCGCGGGGATCGCCGGCAGCGGCGGGAGCGTCTTCGGCGCCGGGTTGGGCGCGCCGATGGTGACCACCTTCACGAACGCGCGCGAGAACGGCGTGAAGACCGAGAACGGCGTCCCCGAGCCGGTGAGGACCTGACCGGGTGTGGTGAGCGTCTCTCCTTCGAAGAGCTCGAGGCGCGAGCCGCCCTGCTCGCGGAGTGCCTTGGCGACGCGACGGTCGCGCTCGATACCGAAGGGCTCGCTCCAGCGCTGGGCGACGACGCGCTCCGCGGCAAACGCGCGCGCGAGCTCCGGGATGACCGCCACGCTCTTGCCGTGGGCGAAGAGCAACTGCGATCCGCGTGCCTCGATCGACGCCGCCAGCTCGGTGAGCGAGTCGATGAGGAACTGCATCCGGTTTGGCATCTCTCGCGCGCGCTCGGGGGCGAAGAAGTACGGATCAACCACGAATACGGGCACGACCACGTCGTGGCGGAGCGCATCGAGAAGCGGCGCGTGATCGGCCAGCCGGAGATCCTTGCCTCGGAACCAAACGAGCGTACACATTGGGTGCTTCTCCATTACTCTCGAAGGGCCGTGCTCGTCACGATCCTCACGGTCGCGCAGCTGCTTTACGTCGTCGTCCTCGCGACGTGGATCCTGTTCGAGAAGCGGTCGCCCGTCGCGACGCTGGCGTGGATCCTCGCGCTCATCGCGCTGCCCTACGTGGGCTTCGTGGTGTTCTTTCTCTTCGGGCCGCGGCGACTCCTGCGGAAGCGGCTCAAGCACAGGCGTGCGCGCGGCGCCGTGACGGCCTCGACGCCGCTCGGCGCGAGCGAGCCGCCGCCGGCGCAGTACGATCCGCGGGTAGAGCAGCTCGTGCATCTCGTGAAGCGCGCGGGAGAGCCGCCGGCGAGCCAGTGCGACAGCGTGGAGATCTTCCACGTCGCCGCGGACGCCTACGACTCGATGGAGGCCGCGATTCGCGAGGCCAAGCACCACGTGCACGTCGGCTACTACATCTTCGAGCCCGGCCGCGTCGGCGATCGCTTTCGCGATGCGCTCATCGAGCGCGCGAAAGCAGGCGTCATCGTGCGCCTCCTCGTCGACGACGTCGGGTCGAGCGCGATGGGGCGGGAGTTCACGAAGCCGATGCGCGCCGCCGGGATCAAGCTGGCGCGCTTCAACAAGGTGACGTTCTCGCGCATCCGCAGCCGCGTCGACTTCCGCAACCACCGAAAGATCGTCGTCTGCGACGGCGTCGTGGGGTTCACGGGCGGCGTGAACGTCGCGGACGATTATCTCCTGCCGACCGAGGGACCGAAGAAGGCCGCCGAGGTCCGCCGCGACGTGCGCAACGAATTGACGGGGCACCAGCGACCCTGGCGCGACACGCACGTCAAGATCACGGGCGACGCCGTGCGCTGGCTGCAGCTCACGTTCCTCGACGACTGGTATTACGTGACCGAGTTCGCGGCGCGGGACCGCGAATACTTTCCGACGCAGACGCGCACCGGCAAGCATCTCGTCCAGATCGTGGCGTCGGGTCCTGATCGCGACGTCGAGCCCATCCAAAAGCTGTATTTTGCAGCCATCGCGACTGCGCGTGAGCGCGTCTACGTGACAACGCCCTACTTCGTCCCCGACGACGCGGTGCTCACGTCGCTGACGACGGCGGCGATGCGGGGTGTCGACGTGCGCGTGCTGGTCCCGCGCCGTAGCGACTCGCTCATCGTCACGGCGGCGGCGCGCTCTTACTACGACGTGCTGATCGCGGCGGGCGTACGCGTCTACGAGTACCAGCCGACGATGATCCACTCGAAGACGCTGGTGGTGGACGACTTCTTCGCCGCTGTGGGCACCGCCAACATCGACAACCGGAGCTTTCGTCTCAACTTCGAGGTGACCGCCATTCTCTACGGCGAGGAGCACGCGGAGAACCTGAGCGCGCAGTTCCACAAGGATCTCGTGACGTCGAAGGAGATCAAGGCGTCCACGAGGCTCAAGGTGTCGCTCCGCTGGCGCATGGCCGAGGCGGGCGCGCGGGTGCTGTCGCCGCTGCTCTGACGTTTTCGCGCGTCCTCGCCCGACTTTTTCGTCCACACGCTTCGCCCGCATGCATCTGCGCGCGATCGACTCCCTGTCCACACGCCGTCCACAGGGCTCCTCGAATCTCTCCACAACCCCTCCCCAACCGCACGGTTGCGCGCGTCCTCCGCGCCTCGTATGCCGCGACGCCATGGAGCAGACGAACGTCGATCGCGCCCTCGCCGCACTCGAAGAGCAACACGCCGAGGATCCCGAGCGGGCCACCGTTCTGCGTCGCACGCGCGCCTTCAAGCGCAGCTGGCTCGAGCTCGGCGAGGCCCTGAGCGAGGTCCGTCGCGGCAAGAGCTGGGAGAGGTGGGGCTACGAGTCGTTCGAAGCCTACGCGAAGGCCGAGCTCAAGCTCCGCATGGACACGGTCGAGAAGCTCACGGGCTCGTTCATGTTCCTCCGCAAGAGCGCGCCCGAGGTCCTTCGCCGCGACCCGTGCGAGAACTTCGTCCCGAGCTATCAGGCCATCGACTTCCTCCGTCGCGCCGAGGAGCGCAACGAGCAGAGCGTCAGCGAAGGCGGCGACCACACCGTCTCCGCGGAGACCATGAGCGAGGTCCGCAAGAAGGTCCTCGACGAGGGCGTCCCGATGGCGACCGTCGCCCGCCTCTACAAGGACTCGCTCTTCCCCGTGAGCGAGGCCGACAAGAAGACGAAGGACAAGAAGGACATCAAGGCCGCAGCGACGAAGCTGAGGGAGCTCCTCGCAGAGACGAACGCGGTGCCGCGCCGCCTCGCGTCCACCGTCGGTGAGGCGCTCGACGAGCTCCTCACCGAGCTCGCCGACAAGAAGGCTGCTTGAGAGCTACTGCGTCGCCAGCTCCATCACCGTGATCGAGTAAGGCGGGAGCTTCAGGTCGAGCTTCCCGCCCGCGAGCTTTGCGTCGCCAGGAACGAAGCCTTGATCGCCGCCCGTGTAGACGAACGATTTCAGCGCGCCCGGGCTCACGCAACCCTTCAGCTCGATGCTCGCCGGCTCGGGGCGGTCGGCGCTGAAGTTGAGCGCGATGATCACCCATTTTTTGCCGCTCTCGTCGCGCGACGCGTAGATCGACGTCCCGCTCGGTGAGCTCGACGGAACGATGCGACCCTGGAAGTGCCCGCCGTTGCCGTCGTAATTGCGGTACGCGCGGAACGCCCAGTACGCGGGCGTCGGCTTCTTCGGGTAGGTCCAGTAGAAGGCGTGACTCACACCGTTGAGCGCGAACCTCCCGAGCACCTCGGCGAGCGCTACGCCACCGGCGGGGTGCGCCTCGGCGCCGAAGTTGTATTCGCCGATCTGGAAGCCGCGCCCCGGGTAGTTCTGCGCGATGAGATCCTTCATGCGCGGGATGAGGTACACCGCTTCTTTGATCCACGACTCGTCGACGTAGTCGCGATCCCAGAGCGAGCGCGTCGTCCGGAAGCGGAGATCGTTCGTCTTGCGGTCGGTCTCGCCGCCACCGTCGCCGCCGTGGCCGTCGGGCCCCTGCACGTTGTCGGCCTGCGGATAGATGTGGACGTCGAGGACGTCGAGGATGCGGACGCCCGTCTTCTTCTCGTGCTCGGCGAGCTTCTGGAGGTACCAGGCGATCAGCGGCACGTCGCCGTGCGCCTTGCGATCGGGCTTCGCGCGAAAGCCCTCGTCGTGATCCTTCGTGCTGTAGAAGTACTCCCACCAGCCGTAGGACGTCGGGCCCGCGATGATGGCGTCAGGGTCGGCCTTGCGGATCGCGGTGCCGTACGCGATCGTCCGCTCGAGGAGCTCGTCGTAGGTGAGCGGATTCGGGTGCACGTCGCGGTGCGTGCTCGACCAGAGGCCGGGCTCGTTGTCGAGGATCCACTCGAAGACGAGCTTCTTTCCGACTTTTTTCTCGTACGCGCGGACCTTCTTCACGAAGTCGCCGACGTCGTCCGGGCTCATCACCATGCTCGTGCGCGCCTGTTCCTTCGGCGTGATCAGCGTCTTGCCGTCGGGCTTCTTGCCGTTGCCGAAGTCGGGATGGTCCGGGTCCGTCTTCTCCTGCGGGCCGAAGACGGAGACGGGGAACGACGCGCTCGACGTGTCCTTCGCGACCCAGCCCATGATCGGGACGGTGATGGCGGCGAGCCCGCCCTTCTCCGCGACCTTGCCGAGGAAGACCTCGTGCGAGTCGATCTTGATGTTCTGCCAGAACCAGTCGTTCGCGGTGTTCCACGCGCCGAGCTTGTAGTTGTAGCGGCTCGTCGTGTTGCCGCCCCAGCGGTGCGCCGTCGCGCCGATGTCCTTGTCGGCGTCGGCCCAGGCGATGCCGAAGATCGTCGGACTGACAGGCTGACCGGGGCTCTTGCACTCGACCGCCATCGGCGTGCCGGCGCCGGAGATCTTCCCACCGCTCGGCGTCGGGCCCGCCACCTTGGTCGCGAGCGACTCGGTGATGACGGCCTGCGCCTGCACCGGCCCTCCGTCGGCCATGACGACGATCGACGCAGCGGCGCCGGCGGGCCCGTCCGCGGTGGGCGTGGTCGTGTCCTTCTTCGAGCAACGCTCGCAGCCGGCAGAGGCGCCGAGCACTGCGACGACGAACAGAGCGAAGGGACCGAGGGGGCGCGCGTGATTCTTGGGCATCGACTCCAACCTTCGTCGCCTACGCAGCGCCCTCCGTCAAGGTAGCTCTCCGGAGAGCACGGTCAGGTCCGCGTACGCACGCCATCCGGCCTCGAGCAGATCGAGCCGCCGACCGCGCGCGATCGCGAGATCGCGACGCGCGAGCAGTACGCGGGGGACGGGAGGCAGGGAAGTAGGCGAGCCACTCTGACGCATCGATGCGCGGGCTCGACCGCGCCCCGGAAGACTTGCGTCGTTGCAACGGCACGGTTCGCTTTTCCATCGACGCGCCTCGGCGAACGGGGCAACTAACGCACCATGCTGAGCATCGACCTCACGGGCAAGCGCGCTTTCGTCGCCGGAGTCGCAGACGACGGCGGGTTCGGGTTCGCGATCGCCAAGTCCCTCGCGGAGGCCGGCGCCTCGGTGTGCGTCGGTACGTGGCCCCCCGCGCTCGGCATCTTCCAGACGCTCCTCCGTCGCGGAAAGCTCGACGAGTCTCGGGTGATGCCCGACGGCAGCAAGCTCGAGTTCGAGCGCATCTACCCGCTCGACGCCGAGTTCGACACCTTTGCCGACATGCCCGACGAGGTGAAGGAGAACAAGCGTTACAAGGAGCACGGCGACGTCAGCATCCAGGGCTCGATCGAGCGCCTGAAGAGCGACTTCGGCGACGCGTGCATCGACATCGTCGTCCACTCGCTCGCCAACGGCTCCGAGGTGAAGAACCCGCTGCTCGAGACGAGCCGCAAGGGCTACCTCGGCGCGATCGGCGTCAGCGCTTACTCGAACGTCTCGATGGTGCAGCGCTTTGGTCCCATCATGCGCAAGGGCGGGTCGTTCGTGTCGCTCTCGTACATCGCGAGCGAGCGGGTGATCCCGGGCTACGGCGGCGGCATGAGCACGGCGAAGGCGGCGCTCGAGAGCGACACGCGCCTCCTCGCGTTCGAGGCGGGTCGCAAGTGGGGCCATCGCGTCAACTGCATCAGCGCGGGTCCCCTCGCCTCTCGCGCCGCGAGCGCGATCGGCTTCATCGGCGAGATGATCGAGTACTGCAAGGTGAACTCACCGCTCCCCGAGGCCCTCGAGGCGCGCGAGGTCGGCGCCACCGCGGCGTTCCTGGCGAGCCCGCTCGGCACGGGCATCACGGGCACGACGGTCTACGTCGACAAGGGCTTCCACGCGATGGGCAAGGCGGTCTGAGCGGTCGTCATTTCGATGCGTCGGCGCAGCAGCGGAAGCCCGGCTGGTAGAACGTGTGCGACTCGTCGTGCGCCTTCGTGGCGGGGCGGCAGCGCGTGCGCACCGGCCCCCAGTAGCCGCCCTTGAGCACGCTCGGACGCTCGCCTGGGATCGACGATTTCGTCCACTCGTCGATGTTGCCCGTCATGTCGTAGACGCCTGCCTTGCTCTTGCAGGCGGCTCGCGTACCGCTCGGCTGGCCCTGCCACAGGCGTTCGAGCTCGGCCATCGCACGCGGTCCGCTGCGCGGCATGAGCGCCTGGTCGTCGAACTTCTTCCACGGTCGATCGTTCACGCACTCGGAAGCGTCGCGCGAGTAGCCGCTCGGATACGGCGTCGCCTCCTCGCCTTCGCAGGCATACGTCCACTCGTCCTCGCTGCAGAGACGCTTGCCCTCGGTCTTGCAGGCGTCCTTGGCCTCGTACCAGCTCACCATGATGATGGGGAACTCGCCCTTGCGGTTCGGGTACTCGAACCGATCCATGCAGACGTTGATGTTCTGCGTCGGGAGCTCCTTCGAGATCGCGAGCCACTTGTCGCGGTCGTATTCAGCGCAGCGCTCCGGCCACTTGTGATCGATCCACTTGGTGCAGGCCTGAAGCTGCATCTCGTCCACCATCGCGTGGACCTTCATCTTGCCCTGCACCGAGACCATGCCTGCGGGACACGCGCCGCGCGTTCCTTCGCGCGCATCGGTGAGCGCGGGATCCTCGCCGCGGGGTCCGCTGATCTGCCAGTGCTTGCCCATCACGAGATGCCACTCGCGCTGCGGCGCCGCTGGCGGCGGAGCTCCGGGAAGGAACGAGCCGTCGTCGGCTCGCGCGTCCTGCGCG
>JAYSXP010000528.1:0-9819 GCA_043717125.1 Polyangiaceae bacterium
GGGCTCGGCGTCGCGCTGGGCAGGCCCGCGTTCGTCACCGCGATCGACCCTGAGACTGCGACGGTCCGTCTCGGTGAGGGCGAAGGCCTCGAGTCGATCGCGGCCGAGGTCGACGACGTCGTGCTCGCCCCGGGTGTCTCCCTCCCCTTCGACGCACGCGTGCGCGTGCGCTATCGGCACGCGGGGGCGGAGGGGCGCGTCGAGCTCGCCGCGCACGGAAACGGAGCGACTGCGATCGTGAGGTTCACCAAGCCCGTTCGCGCGGTGAGCCGCGGCCAGGTGGCCGTGTTCTACGACGGCGATCGCGTGCTGGGCGGCGGTCGGCTCTGCTACAGTCACGCTCCGTGAGTCGGCTCCGCGCATCGCTCGTGAGCGTGATCGTCGCAGGAGCGATCGCGATGACGCTGCCGTCCTGCTCGCAGGGCGAAGGCAGCGGCAAGGTCGCGGGCACGCTCAACGTGCCCAACTGCTGGACGGGACCGTTCGAGCTGGCCGCCGATTTTCTCGCCGCCGTCCCTTACCGCGAGGGCCTTCAGCTCCGCATCCAGAGCGGCAGCGACTTCGAGAGCTTCAGCGACGGCCTCTCGATCCTCCTCTACGACATCAACAAGGTCCGACCCGATCCTGCGAACGGCTTCGCAGGTCGCTACGGGCAGTCGCTCGCCGTCGACCTTCCGCCCGAGGTGACACCGCCGGGCGTACCTGTCGTCGCGAAGGCCGACCCCGCGTTCAACAGCCTCACGCTCTATCTCCAGAAGAGCTGCCAGACCCAGAACGTCACGCTCCACGCCGTCGAGGAGGTCACGATCCCCAGCGATCGCACGTGCGAGGTCAAGCCGATGAAGGGCGCCGACCCGACCGTCGGATGCGATCCCACGAAGGACGCGCCTGGTGGCGTCGGAAGCGGCAAGAGCCTCATCGCGTATACCCACGTCTTCGATGGCAAGGTCGACGAGCCCCAGGCCGCCGAGCGCCTCACCTCGGGCTGTTTCGACGTCTATCTGGCCGACCCGCGCGAACAGGCCCCCGGGGGCCTCGGGCCGCCGCCACGATGCCGCGGCCACATACGGGGCACCTTCAGCTTCTATTTCGAGCGCGGAAAACCCAGTCAGCCCTTCCCCTGACGCGAAGCGGCACGCGTCAGAAACGGTATTGCGAGACCGATTTTGCGTTGTTCTCGCCGGTTTCCGCACATCAAGTCTCGATGGCCTTCCTTGCATCGGCGCGGGCGGCCCGATACTTTTTCAGACGGTGCAAAGATCCCGCGTCATCCGTGCTTTGCCGCGCGCGGTCGCCGCTGCGTGCTTCGTGCTCGCCACGAACGCAGCGCCGGCGTTCGCGTCCGAGGCCGCCGCGGGCGGCCCGGCGCTGAGGCAAGCACGCGCCGCGTGGGAGAAGGGCAACCTCGACATTGCGGAGCCGCTGTACCGCGAGGCGCTCGAGAAGGGCGGCCTCGCGCCAGCCGACATCCTCGAGGGGTACGTCCGCCTCGGCTCGATCCGCGCGTCGCTCGGAAAGCGTGACCAAGCGATCGCCGCCTTCCGCGCCGCGAGCATTCTCGACTCCACGTTCGCGGTGCCGAGCGAGGCTGGGCCGAAGGGCCCCGCGTACGCCGCGCAGGCCAAGAAGGACACGGCGAAGATCGGCAGCATCCAGCTCTCACTGAAGGCGCCGAAGGAAGTGACGTCCGGTAAATCGTTCACCGTCACCGCTTCGCTCGACGGCGCGCACATCCCGATCGTAGCGAAGCTCGGGCTCGTCGCGCGCGACGGGACGAGCGGCAAGGAAGCCACCGCCGAGGCCAAACCCTCACAGTCGGCCGAGCTCGAGGTTCCAGTCGAGGTCACCATGCCGAGCGCGAGCATCCTCGTTCGCGTCGACGCCCTCGACAGCCACGGGAACCGGCTCGCCTCCGTCGAGGAGCGAGTGCGGGTTCCCGAGGGCGGCGTCGCCGCGGCGAGCGCTGGAGGGTCGAACGCGAAGGCGGAGCCGTCGAGCTCTGGCTCGTCATCCGCCGACACCGGCGTCCGCAAGGGTGGCGGCTTCTGGTCCTCGCCGTGGCCTTATGTCATCGGCGGAGTCGCGCTCGCTGGAGCCGGCACCGCCGTCTATTTCGGTACCCGCTCCTCCGACCAGGTCGCCGTCGGCTCACCTGCGGTACGGGCGAAATGATCACGCGTAGGATTGGATAAAGGAGCCCCCGTTGCCGTACGACCGCGCCAATCGCGAGGATCCGAATCAGGGCGGGGATCCGCCCGGCGGCGCGCCGAATGATCGCGGGCACGGCAACCACCAGCAGATGGGCGGCTCGCTGCCGGACATCCGCGCGCAGGGCGGCGGAACGTACTTTCTCGGCCGCTACCGCGTCGTCGACGAGATCGGCATCGGCGGCATGGCCTCCGTGCACCTCGCGCGCATGGACGGCCCTGGTGGTTTTCAGAAGTGGGTGGCGATCAAGAAGATCCATCCCCACCTCGTCGAGGACGAGTCGTTCGTCCAGATGTTCCTCGACGAAGCTCGCGTCGCCGCGCGCATCTCGCACCCCAACGTCGCGACGGTGTTCGACCTCGGCAAGCACGACGACACGTACTGGATCGCGATGGAGTACCTCCACGGCGAGCCGCTCCGCGAGGTGATGCGACGGACCGAGGAGCTCGGGACGGCGATGCCCCCCGAGATCGCGTGCCGCGTGATCGCCGACGCCGCCGAAGGCCTCCACTCCGCGCACGAGCTGCTCGGGAAGAACGGCGAGAAGCTCGGTCTCGTCCACCGCGACGTCACTCCTCACAACCTGTTCGTCACCTACGACGGCGTCACCAAGGTCGTCGACTTCGGCATCGCGAAGTTCGCCTCGCGCATGAGCCACACGCGCGCGGGCACGCTCAAGGGCAAGCTCGCGTACATGAGCCCGGAGCAGGTGCACGGCGAAGGCATCGACCGCCGCACCGACATCTTTGCGCTCGGCGTCGTGCTCTGGGAGCTCACCACCGGCCAGCGGCTCTTCCGCATGGAGAGCGATCTCGACACGCTTGCGAAGGTGCAGGAGTGCAACGTCCTGCGCCCGTCGACGCTCATACGCGGCTACCCCGTCGATCTCGAAAAGATCGTGATGAAGGCGCTCGCGAAGAACCGCGGTGAGCGCTTCAAGACCGCGCGCGAGCTGTCGCGCGCGCTCCAGTCGCTGCTGATGCGCCGCGGCCTCTTCATCGCGTCCGATGAAGTTGCAGCCTACACGCAGTCGATCTTCAACGACCGCATCCAGAAGCGCGAAGCGCACCTGCGCTGGGCCGCGGAGGTCACATCGACGATCAACGTCGAGCAGCTGCTCTCGAAGCCCAAGCTCGGCCCCGAGTTCACCGGGAACTCGGACATCCAGGCTCAGGGGCCGAAGTCGGTAGGCGTGCGACCCGCCGCCGGTATCCCCGCGGCCGTCCAGATGACCGGGCCGATGACCGAGCCGGAAGGAGGGCAAGGGCCGAACAGCGAGAGCCAAAGCACCGGCTTTGCCCGCCAGGCTAGCGTTCCCGACGACATGAAGGCCACCGGTCCGTCGCTTGCGACGCAGGCACGGCCGATGTTGAACAACTCGGGCGGCTCCGTCCCGCGCCCCGCCAGCGCGGCCAGCGACCCGAGGCGTAACCAGAGCGCACCGCGCCCCGCGGCGGGAATGGCCGCGGCTCAGTCGCGTCCGCAGGCGCCGCCGCCCGCACAGATGGAGGATGACGACGATCATCCGGCCGACGGCGACGGGCCGACCATCCAGGCGCTTCCGCCGATGGCTGACGCGCTCCCGCCGATGCACGTCGTCGCGCCCGCGCGTCCCTCGCATCGCGAACCCATGCGAAGCGAGCCGCCGACGTTGGCGCAAGCCGAGGCGCCGTCGTCGCAGAACGACGGCCCGACGATGATGGCAGCTCCGTCCGCGCGCGCGGCGATGGTCGCGCTCTCGTCGGACGAGGTGATGGCCGTCGAGCCGGACGAGCCCGAGGAGGATCAGGACGCTACGATGGTTGCGGCGCTTCGCGCAGACCCGAACCCGCTCCAGGCGCCGCCGACGTTCCCGCAGGTCGCGCCCGCAGCAGGTCGTCCAAACCCGCCCGTCCCTTCGCAGCGCCGTCCGCCGACGACGCAGGCCTTCGCGCAGAGTCCCGCCGCGCAGATGCCGCCGATGCTGAATCCGCTCGGCTACCCGCAGCAGCAACCGCCTCCGGCACAGCACCACCCGCAGAACCACGGGCAAGGCGCGCACGACGGACCTGGCGGCTTCGACCCCATGGGCATGCCGCCGCCGATGAACTTCGGTCACCCGCAGGGGCACGACCCGAACGACTTCGGTCGCGGAATGCAGCAGCAGCAGCCACCGCACGACTTCATCCCCCGCAGCGGCCCGAACCCGACGGGCCAGAGCGGCGAGTTCATTCCGCGGCACTCCCAGCGCATGCAGCCGACGGTCGGCCGCGTGGGCGGGCCGTCCTACGACAACCGCACGATGACCGCCGAGCGCTACAAGCGCCGTCCGCCGATGTGGGTCGTCGCGGCGCTCTCGTGCTCGATCGCTCTTCTCATTGCGGGCGTCGTGATCGCCATCGTGTCGTCGACGAACGGATCGCCGTCTCCGAAAGGCGTCGCCTCGGGGGCGCCGAGCGGTGTCGCCGGCCCTTCGAGCGCCGTAGCGTCCGCGGGCGCCGCAAGCCCCGGCCCGTTCACCTCGGCGCACAGCGCGTTCAACGCGGTCCTCGCTCAGCCCGGCTCGTCGAATGCGCCTCCCCCGACAACGCCGCCCGCCGCGCTCACCGCCCCGCCGGTGATGACGGCGGCTGCGGATCCAGCCCCGATTGTCCCGCCCGCCGCCACCACCCCTCCCGCGGCGCCCGTCGTCGCTGCGGTTCCGCCGGTGACGCCGACCGTCGCGCCCGCCGCCCCGACCGCTGCGCTCACGCCGGCAAGGCCGACGCCTGCGCCGCAACCCGTCGCAGCGGCGGCGCCCGCACCCACGCCGAAGAAGCCCACGGCGCTCGGTGCGATCACTGTCGTGTGCATGCCGAAGTGCGATCAGATCATCGACAACGGAGCCTCCCTCGGACCGGGCCATATCTTCAATCGGCCCGTGCCCGCAGGGCGTCACGTGCTTCAGCTCTCGGCGCCGAACGGTTCGCGCAAGAACCTCGTCGTCGAAGTCGCGCCCGAGCAGACGAAAGAAGTTCGCATGTCGATGGACAAGTGACGGCCGCCTTTTTGCCTACCTAGAGCCGTCACACCGTGTCGATTGCCCTCGGGCCGAAGACGCCGCAGTATTCCGTGGTGACGGGTTTTCGTGCTCTTGCCGCGCTGATCACGGCCCTCGCCGTGTCCTCTGTCGGCGTCGTCGGACCTGGTTGCAAGGGGAAGCCCGAGGTCGGGCTCGAGATCGGCGTCCCCAACCAGGTCGTCCCGAACGTCTTCTGGTTCGAAGTGAGCGCCTATCGGGACGCGCGCTGCGAGGCCGTCGCCCCGATGCTCATGAACGGCGTGCCCGAGGGAGCCGCGACGCGCATTGCGTTCCGCCGCGACGAGCCGAAGTCGCCGCGTTTCGGAGATCTGGCGACGGGCAAGTATGCGTTCGCCGCCGTCGCCAGGGCCGAGGACTGCGCGGTGCTCGCGACCGGGTGCGTCGAGGCCGAGATGGGAAACTCCGACTCGGTCTCGATCAACATGGCCGCGGCCGATCCGCCGAGCGGCGCTTGCGGGCTCGGCGCAGCGTGCCAGGCCGCGCGCTGCGTGCCGGCCAACGACAACGCCGATCCGAGCGTCGGCGCGCAGTGCTCGCTCGAGCTCCTCGGCGCCGGACCGCTCGCCAATCCGGTCGGCGGCGGCGGCACTCTCGTCAGTGCGCCCGCGATCGCGACGACGCCGAGCGGCTTCGTGATCGTCTATCGGGAGATCGACCCGAACGGCGCGAGCGCGCGCGTGACGGTCCTGCCGGTCGATCCCGCCGGAGGCGCGCTCGACCCGACGCGGCCGCTCCTCAAGGGTCGTTGCGCGAACTCCGACGAGACCGACGGTATCGGGCTCATGACCAACGGCAGCGACGGACAGATCGTCCTCGCGCGACCGGCGTGTGGCGGCAGACCGGGCCTCGAGATGCTCACCTTCACCTCGAAGCCCGAGGTCACGATCAACCCCAAGTTCCTCTCGTCCGACTCGCCGACGGCCCAGACGGTCGTGCTCTCCGGCGGGCACGTCGCGGTGATGCGAGCAGGCGGCGCCGGCGTCGTCGTTTTCACGGAGGACGGCGCGAGCAGGATCGCGACCGTCCAGCCCGGAACCGGCGTCGCCTCACCGAGCGGATCGTACGGCGGCACGACGGGCGTTACGGGCGCGTGGGTCGCCGCAAGCGACAAGGTGCTCGCCGTGCTCGCGGCGGGGCCCAACGCGCCGGTCGTCAAGCCGTTGGACGGCGGTGCCGAGGCCGGTGGTGGCGGCACGAGCGAAGAGGGCCCGACCCTCTCTCTCATTCTGGCCCCCGCCACGACATCCGCGAACGACTTCAGCGTCGCCGACGCGAAGCCGGCGCCGCCGATCACGTTTCCGGGCATCTGGGGCGCGGTCGCGGCGCTCGGCTCGCGCGTCCTCGTCGTCAGCGACGGCGGCGGTCCGGGCCGCTCCATCAGTTATCGCGCGTTCGACCTCGGCAAGACCGCGCCGGCCGAGACGAACGGGTTCTCGGTCGAGGGCGCGGGCGTCCCGACGACCGCCGACGTCACGATGCTGGGAGACAAGGCTTACTTCGCCGTCCTCAAGCCGGGCGCGGTCTCGCTGCACGTCTACGCGAACGCCTCGACGACCCCTACGCCGCTCCGCGAGGTCCTCTTCTTCAAGGAGCCGCGCATCTCGGGCGTGACGACCGTGCGAGACGGACGCGTCGCGATCGCGGCGACGGCCACGCGCGTCGCGGTCGCATGGACCACCGCGAAGGTCCTCACGAACAACGACTCGACCGGCGGCTACGCCGTCTTCGCCTGCACCCCCTGAGCTTGCGCCCGTGAAGCCGTCGCTCCTCACGGTCGCGAAGCGAGCGCTGACGGGCGAGGCGAAGCTCCCGCCCGCCGCGGTGCTCGTCGCGGCTGTGAGCGGCGGGCCTGATTCGATGGCGTTGCTCCACGTCCTCGCCCGGCTCGCACCGAAAATCGGGTTCACGCTGCACGCGCACGGGGTCGATCACGGATTGCGCGTCGAGGCGTCGAAGGAGCTCGACGTCGCCGAGGCCTTCGCAGAGCGCCTCGGCGTGCCCTTCGACCGTTCGCGGCTTCGTGTCGCGCAAGGAGGCAATCTCCAGGCGCGAGCGCGAGCGGCGCGCTTCGATGCGCTCGCGGCGGCGGCACGAGCCGTGGGCGCCCAGACGATCGCGACCGCGCATCACGCGGACGATCGCGCCGAGACCGTGCTGCTTCGCCTCATGCGGGGCGCCGGACCGAGGGGCCTCGCGGTCCTGCCGGTACGAGCGGCGCTCGGAGGTCACGACGAGCTCGAGCTCGTGCGACCGTTCCTCCGTGCCCGGCGGGAGGACGTCGTGTCCCACATCGAGCGTCATGCCATCCCGTTCTCGACGGATCCCTCCAACCAGGACCCGCGGTTCTTGCGCGTTCGCGTGCGACGCGAGCTCATGCCGCTCCTCGAGGAACTTGCCCCGGGGGTCGCCAATCACCTCGTCGCGCTTGCCGATCAGCTCGCCACGCCCGGCGGGGGTGAAGATCGCGCGTTTCCGCTCTCACGGTCATCGCAGGCCGCGCTCGCGGAGCTCGCACGGTCGCGGTCGACGACTGCCCGAGTCTGGCTTCCGGGTGCGCTCGTCGTCTCCTTCGACGCCGACCCGGAAGCTCGACCGGGGCGACGGGCCCCACGCAAACCATGACGCGCGGGTCGCGCGTGGTTAATGTCACCGAGACTCGAATCGCTCGAAAAAACGGGCCGCTGGGGCTCGTTCTCGTAGAGAAGCACGCAGGCTCGGACCGGCACTCCCAAGAAATTCTGCGGTTCTCGTACGGTCTT
Source organism: Polyangiaceae bacterium (assembly GCA_043717125.1). Lineage (GTDB taxonomy): Bacteria > Myxococcota_A > Polyangia > Polyangiales > Polyangiaceae > Labilithrix. The sequence continues at coordinate 8,029 of JAYSXP010000528.1, forward strand.
CCGAATCCGGCCCTCGATGCAGGGCATCTGACGTAGTAGCCTAAAAGCACTGAGGGATCCGCGTCGGTCGCAGAGTTGCACCGCACGCGGGTGAGGTAATCGAGGCCAACGTGAAGCAATCCCACAAGACGCTGCTGCTCTGGGTCGTTCTCATCGTGATGTTTCTCACGATTTGGCAGTTCTTGACCCCGGCGGAGCGCAAGCAGCCGGTCGCCTTCAGCGACTTCGTCAGCGAGGTCCATGCGGGCCGCGTCGACGAGATCCGCATCAAGGACCGGGAGTACACCTACCGGATCAAGGGCGCCGACCCGACGAAGGGCGGCGGCACCAAAGAGGCCGTAGGTCCCGTTCCCGACGAGAAGCTCCTCGAGACGCTCAAGCCCGGACCGGACGCGAAGGACGCGAATACGCCGAAGATCTTCTTCGAAAAGGACGAGCAGTCGCCGTTCTGGTCGAGCACGATCATCACGCTCGTCCCGATGGCGTTCCTGATCCTGATGTTCTTCCTCTTCATGAGGCAGCTCCAGGCGGGCGGCGGCAAGGCGATGAGCTTCGGCAAGTCGAAGGCTCGCATGCTCTCGGACTCGCAGAACAAGGTGACCTTCGCGGACGTGGCCGGCATCGAGGAGGCGAAGGACGAGGTCGAGGAGATCATCGCCTTCCTCAAGGACCCGAAGAAGTTCCAGCGCCTCGGCGGTCGCATCCCGAAGGGCGTCCTCATGATGGGCCCGCCGGGCACCGGCAAGACGCTGTTGGCCCGCGCTATTGCAGGCGAGGCCGGCGTTCCGTTCTTCAGCATCTCGGGCTCCGATTTCGTCGAGATGTTCGTCGGCGTCGGCGCGAGCCGCGTCCGCGACCTCTTCGAGCAGGGCAAGAAGCACGCGCCGTGCATCATCTTCATCGACGAGATCGACGCCGTCGGTCGTCATCGCGGCGCAGGTCTCGGCGGCGGGCACGACGAGCGCGAGCAGACGCTCAACCAGCTCCTCGTCGAGATGGACGGCTTCGAGTCGAACGAAGGCGTGATCATCATCGCGGCGACCAACCGTCCTGACGTCCTCGATCCGGCGATCCTCCGCCCGGGCCGCTTCGATCGTCGGATCACGGTCAACCGCCCCGATGTCCGCGGCCGCGAGGCGATCCTCAAGGTCCACACGAAGCGCGTCCCGCTCTCGCCGGACGTCGACCTCGCCATCACCGCTCGCGGCACGCCCGGCTTCGCAGGCGCCGACCTCGAGAACCTCGTCAACGAGGCTGCTCTGCTCGCCGCGCGTCAGGACAAGGACGCCGTCAGCATGGCGGACTTCGAGCTCGCCAAGGACAAGGTCCTGATGGGGTCGGAGCGGCGGTCGATGGTGATGACCGAGGAAGAGAAGTGGAACACGGCCATCCACGAGGCCGGTCACGCCGTGATCATGATCACGAACGAGGATCACGACCCCATCCACAAGGTCACGATCATCCCGCGCGGTCGCGCGCTCGGCGTGACAATGCCGCTCCCGAAGGGCGACGTCCTCGGCCGCACCAAGGAGCAATTCGAGGCGCAGATCCAGTCGGCGCTCGGTGGCCGCATCGCGGAAGAGATCGTCTTCGGCAAGCTGACGACGGGCGCGTCGAACGACATCCGCCAGCTCACGCAGATCGCCCGCGCCATGGTGTGCGAGTACGGCATGAGCGAGAAGCTCGGACCTCTCGCCTACGGTGGCGAGGAGAGCTCGATCTTCCTCGGCCGCGACTACAACCAGCGCAGCCAGGACTACTCGGAGCAGACGGCCCGCGAGATCGACCAGG
>JAYSXP010000529.1:0-9783 GCA_043717125.1 Polyangiaceae bacterium
CCGCCTTCGCGGCGGCGCGCTCGCCGTCGTCGAGCTTGCCGTCGCCGTTCGCGTCGAACTTGCCGAGGACCGCCTTTACCTTCGCGACGCGATCCTGGAGGCGCTCGACGAGAGCGGCGCGGAGCTCGCCGTCGTCGAGGCTGCCGTCGCCGTTCGTGTCGAACTCGGCGAGCGCACGCACTTTGCGCGCCGCGCAGCGGCCGTCGACCGCCGCCTTGAGCGCCGCGCGCTCCGTGGCGTCGAGGTCCCCGCTGTTGTCCGCGTCGTAGGCCCAGACGATGCGCTTCATCACGTGGTGGCGCGCCTTGATGCCGATCTTCACGAGCTCGAGCTTGAGGCGCGGGTGGTCGCCGATCGCGTCCTTCAGCTCCTCGCGCTCCGCGTGATCGAGCTTGCCGTCGCCGTTGGTGTCGAAGTGCTTCTTGATCCGCTCGCGCAGCGTCATGCGGAAGCCGCAGCCGATGTCGACGGGCGCGGGTGCGTCGTCCTGCTCGGCGGCCTCGCCGGCCGCGTCGTCGGCGTCCGTGTCCGTGATGACGCCGTCCTCGACCGGGTCGGTCGCGGTGCTCTCGGAGGACAGGGCCTCGGCGGACGACAGCGCCTGCTCGCTGTCGTCGGCGGTGCTGCTTGAATCGGCAGCGCAGCCGGCGAACACCACGCTGGTGGCGGCGACGGCGACGAGCATCGAGAGGCGGGCGGACATCGAGCGGCTGGACATGGTGGTGGGCTCCTTGAAGGCCGCGGGGTCGTGCCCGCGTGACCACCCACCTTGCACGGCTGAGGCCAACGCCTTGATCGGAGGATACCCGCGTAAATGACGAGGAATCGTCGCGATGGGCCGTGCGTTACCGTGGACGCCATCGTGTTCGCCCCGCGTCCACTGGACGAGCGCGTGTTCCCCCTCGGGCCGACGCCGCTCGTCTCGCAATAGACGGGGGGCTCACCGGCGGGGCACGACGTGTTGCGCTGGCATTCGGGGCGACCCGAGACCGTGGCCCAGCTCGCCGTCTTGCAGCCGTTCTGCGCGGCCCAGAAATTTTCTGCTCCTCGACCCGCCGTCCGACGCCGATGTCGAGGGTGAGATCACCGTCACCGGCGAGCGCATCGCCGCCCCGTACGCCTCGATCCACAGGATCGGTGGAATCACCGTGCCCGGTGGCCTCGGGGCGCTCGAGCGTGAAGATCCGCATCCCGCCGCCGAACGTGAAGGCTCCGTCGTTAGCTCGGCGCGACGATGAAGTTCACGAGCTCCGATCCGTAGTTCACGGTCGTCGCCTCCGCCGCGATGGACGCCAGGAAGGACGAGCTGAGCCGAGACTCAGCCGGCGACTGGCTCTGGCTCGTGCCGGAGCCAGCGCGCAATCTCCTCGACGTGCGGGTCCTCGATGCCGAGCTCCGCGAGCGCGTCGTGGAGGTGGAGCACGTAGTCCGTGTTCGGTCCGCTCGGTCCGCGGCTCTTGCGCACCCACGCGGCGATCGCGCGCTCGTCGAGCGGTCCGAGGAAGTGCGGGTTGGCCGCTCCGGCGACGTAGACGAGCGCCTCGGCGAACGGGACGCCGGACGGCTCGTCGCTGACCGCGCGGTGGAGGCGCTCGAAGCCCGCGGCCTCGCGGGCATCGAGAGCGGCGAGAACCTCGTTCGCTAGCGCCGGGTCGATCCGGTACGCGCAGCCTCCGCAGACCTCGTCCTCGGCGGGGACGAGCGTGACGACACGGCCCGGCGCCCCGGGAATTCCTCGGTGATCCGGCGAGCCCTGCCAGAACCGGCGCGCCCAGCCAGGCAGGTACGCCTTTTGCCGTACCAGATACGGGAACGAGGGCCGGTAGATCAGCGAGCCGTACGCGAAGATCCACATGAGAGGGTGGGAGCTTACCTCATGAAAGTAGGGCGTCCGCTTGGTCCGCGCGCGAGTGGCATGCGACGATTGAACATCATGGCCAAGCTCGACCCGCGCGCCGAAGCTGACTCGTTTCCGCCGACCGACGATTTTTCGGTGGACCGCGTCGCGGTCCCGAAGACAAAAAAGCGATCGTCGATCCGCGAGGAGTCCGCGCCCGAGAGGGGCGAGGCCGTCCTCGAGTCCTCGGTCGTCCCCGTCGCCGACGCCGAGAAGGTCGCCGACTCCTCCGCCAAGCCCAAGGTCGATGTCGCCCACGGCAAGGTGACGAGCCAGGACCCGCGCTACGAGCCGATCGAGAAGCTCCTCGATCGCAACGACTGGAAGAAGCTCACCGACGAGCTCGGCCCGATGGGTGACGTCGGCAAGCTACCGCCCAACCTCGGCCTCCTCGCCGCGCTCGCGCACAACGAGACGAAGAAGGACGGAGACCCCGAGGCGGTGGCCACGGCGATTCGCTGCATGGCAGGTCTTCTCGGCGTCGCTGACGACAGTCCGATCGCGCGTGTCCTCGCACGACGTATGTTGCGGAAGAATCCCGTCAAGCTGAGCGAGCGCAAGGCTCCTCCGGCGCGGACGTCGATGCTCATCGTCCTCGCCACGCTCGTCGGTGGTGGTGGCATCGGCTGGCTTGCCTCCGAGGGCAGCTGGCACGCGATTGCCCGTCTGCTTCACGTCAAGTGAACCGAGCTCGGCTCAGTCGGCCTTGAGCGTGCGCGCGGCCGCCGCCTCGAGGTCGAGGCGGATGACCTCGCGGCGCGCATCGCGTGCGTTCGCCACCGCGAACACGCCGAAGAACATCGTGGCGGCGACCGACGCGGCCCAGTCGACCGTGTGGCCGACCGGCTGGCCCGCGAGCTTCCAGCCGACGAGGCCAAGGACGAGCAGGCCGCCCATGACCATGCCCTTCTCGACGCCGGGGCGCTCGCCCGCGGTGCGCATCGCGAGGCTGCGGAGCCCGAAGAAGACGTTGCCGGCGCTGCCGACGATGACGGCGGCGACCGGAGAGAGTGCAGAGGCCATCATGGCCGCGAGGACACCGAGATCGAACAGGACGAGCGGCGCGATACGCAAGAGCGCGGCGGCGCCGAGGCGGGCCAGGACGCGCGCGATGTTCTGCAAAATGGTGACCGCCGCCGTCGCGGAGACGAAGCCCATCACGGTGAGCCGCGCCGTGACCGGGCCGACATGGACGTAGTCCCACGCACCGAAGCCGAAGATCGCGCTGATGAGGAGGACGCTCGAGAGGAGCATCACCGACTCGATCTGGTTGAGGGGGCCGACGCTGAACACGCCCGTCTCCGCCTGCTCCCAGTATGTCGCCGCGCACGCGGCCGGAACGACGAGGGCGATGCCCACCCACCACGCCGGCGGCGCGTCGATCGAGATCGCCGCCGCGTAGGCGATGTACGTCGTGTTGAGCATGTCGAGGCCGTGGTCGAGGAGCTCGCCCATGGCCGACGTGCGCCCCGTCCGGCGCGCGTGAGCGCCGTCGGCGTTGTCACACCAGTTGTAGAGCTGGAGGCAGACGACCGCGGCGATGAAGGGCAGGCGCACGCTGCCACCCGCGGGCACGAACGTGCCGAACGCGAGGAGCAGGCTCACGCCGATGAGGCAGATCAGATGACCGATGTGCGTGATCGCGTTCGGGTCGACGCTGCGCGGGATGAACCGGATGAGCGGCTCGACCACGAACCTCTTGTAGTGCGGCAAGAGGACCGAGCGATCCTTCACCGTGTAGACGAGCCCCGCCTCTGCCATCGGCGAACAGTCTGCGGCTGCAAGCCCTGCGACGCAATTGCGTATCTTCTTTTCCCGGTGCGGCGCGTCCTTCGCGGCTCAGGTGGAGGGTGGACGGGCACGGCCCATCCACCACCAGCTGCCGGCGAGGAAAAGCGCGAGCGTCGTCGCAGCGGCGATGACGTCGAACGCAGCGCTCCACCCATGACGCTTCGAGACGCTCCCGAGGACGAACGCCGCGAGTGAAGCGCCGACGTATCCGACCCCGTCGACGATCCCCGCTGTCGTCGATGCGCCGCGCTTGCCGGCGACATCCAGGGTGATCGCGCCCGCGAGCAGCGAGTAAGGCCCGAGGAGAAAGAGGCCCGCGAGCCCGATGAGGCCGGCGGCGCCGAGAGGGTCGGTCACGTGAGCGTGCGCGAGGGCGAGCACCGCGAGCAGCAGCGCCGCGAGCGAAGCCGTCATGATCCCGGCTCGCCTCCCGGGCCCCCAGCGGTCGCTGAGCCGCCCGATGACCAGCGAGCCGGTCATCCCCGCGATCCCGAAGAACGTCGTCTTGGCGATCGAGCTCGAGAGCGCGCTCGTGCTGCCGGCCGCGGTCGCGACGTCGTAGAGGTACCGCGGCGTCCACGTCATGAAGCCGGCGCGGACGAACGTGAGCAGGAACGAGAGGACGACCGCCATCCAGAAGCCGCGCTCCTTGGCGAGGCGCGCGAGCAGCGAGCGCATCGGCTCCTTTTCCTCGTGCGGCTCGTCCGGCGTGCGTGCGCTCGCGTTCGTCCTGGCTCCCGTGTCGCTCGGGCTTCCGCGCAGCGCCGCGATGACGACGAGCGTCACCGCGGCGAGGAGAAGCGGGTTGACGACGAAGAGCATCCGCCAGCTCGCGCCGACCTGGACGAGGCCAGCGCACAAGAGGAGCGCCGCGACGTTGCCCACGTCGTAGCTCGTCGACGCGATCCCCATCACAGCTCCGCTCCGCTCGGGAGGAAACCAGCGCGCGACGATGTGCACGACGCCGCCCCAACCGCCGGACTGCCCGAAGCGGTTCAGTACGACGAAGGCGCCCATGACCCAGAGCGCGGAGCGCGCGCCGACGACCGCCGGCCAGTCGAGGATGCCGATGAGGAGCGATGCGACGACGGCGCAGCTCATCGCCGACACGAGGATCGTCTTTCCTCCGACGACGTCGCCCGCGGCGCCGAGCACGATCTTGCCGATCGCGTACGCCGCGAGGGCGGTCGCGAAGATGGTCCCCGTCTGCTCGTTGTCGTAGCCGTACTGCACCGCGAGCATCGTCCACGCGGGCTCGATGTTGGCTCGGCAGAGATAGAGAGACGCGTACGCCGCCACGAGGAGGATCAGCACGTTGCGCTCGCGGCGGTGGCGCGTGCTGTCCCGGGGCGCCGTCACGAGCGAGAGGCTATCCGAAGACGCTGACGGCGCCGGTGACGACTGAGCATCATCGATCACCTTGAAACAAGGGAGATCGAGGGGCGTGCGCGATCGGAGCTGCGGGTGATCCGAAGCCGTCGCCCAATGGGGGTGAGGCTCGTGGCCCGCATTTCCACTGCGTCTCACTGCGCTTCGCCGCTTCCGGCATACATGCCTCGCTGTCTACGGTCCCGGCCTCGCATGGAGGCCCGCATGAGCTCGGAAGACGCCACGCCCTCGACAGGTCACGAAGAAGACTCGCATGGGACCACGCACGCAGGCATGGATCTATGGCGCGTCCAGCTCATGACTGGAGAGGTCCGCGTGATGAGCGTCGATGCGCTGGACGACGCGTTCCAGGCCGGCCTCATCACGGAGAGCACGCCGGTGCTTGCGCCGGGCGCGACGGCGTGGATTCGGCTCGGCGATGCCGCCGGGCTCGACGCTCCGTCGCACGCGTCGAACGTGCCCAGCGTTGCTCCGATGGCCGTCAGTATCTCGGCGTCGACCGGTGCCGCGACGCCCTACGCAGCGGGCGCGAGCGCCGATCTCTCGCTGCCCGATGTCGATCTCGATGCGCTCGAGGACGAGGCGTTCAAGCCAAAGCGCGGACGCGTCTTCGCGGTGATCGGTCTCGCGGCTCTCTTCGTCGGCGGTCTCGGCTTCACCGCGACGCGCATGGGAAACATCGGCGACGTCGCGAAGAGCTCGCTGAGCGCGCCCAAGGCCGCCGCCGCAGCGCCGCCTCCCGCGGCCGTTGACCTGAACGAGGCCGCGCCGGCCAAGACGCTCACCGAGGGCCAGAAGGCGAAGCTCGCCGACGCCGACAAGGCACGCGTCGCTGCCGCGGCGGCGCGTGAAGCGCAGCGCCAGAAGGATCACCCACCCTCGCCCGTGAAGCGCGGCCCCCGCGGCAAGACGACCACGCCCTTCGTGAACGGCGGCAACAAGTACGACCCCCTCAACGGCGCACTATAAAATTCCGCCCCGCCGCGAACGCGCGCGTCCGAGAAACCTTCCCCGGGCGCGCGTTGCGCTCTGACGTCCTACGCCCCGTTGACGGCCGCGCGCGAGAGGTTGTCGGCGCGCCGTGCGGCTCGCTTGTCGCTCTCGGTTTCGAGGACACCCGCGCGCCTCCGCCGCATCACGTCGACGGCGGCGCGAACGCGCTCGCGCTTGCTCACCTCGACCGTGGGGAAGAGGTACTCACAGAGCCCTGCGAAGACGCGCTTCTCCGGCGGGTCGAGCGGCCAGCTCGGAAATTCCTCGCGGAACATCGCGTCGATGTCGCTCTGCTTGCGGAAGCCGATCGCGAGAAGGCTGCGCGGGTCGACGCCGATCGACTGGAGCGCCGGCTCGAGCGATTTCAGGCTCATCACGGCAGAGCCGTAGAGATCGAGGTGGAACACCGCGAATTCGACCCGCTCTGCGTAGGACATCCCGGACACGAGCGCCGGCAGGAGCTGGATGCCGAGCCCGACATGACGAGCCTCGTCACGCTCGTAGTAGGGGAGGAGCTCGGTGAGAACGGGCTCGACCTCGAGCTCGCGCACGCGCTGGAAGATGGTGAGCGCGATGGTCTCGATGGTGAGTTGCATGCCGAGCAGCTTCTTCGCGAGGCTCTTGGTCTTCAGCGTCATCGCGAGGACGCGCTTCGACCAGTAGTCGAGGACCGGCGGCTTGTGACCGAGCGCCTCGAGGTAGTCGTGCATCACGTAGAAGTGGCGAGCCTCGTCGTGCACCTGGCTCGACGCCGCGAGCTTGGCCTCGAGCGGGACGATGACGTCGGTGAGCTGCGCGCTGATCTTCCACGCCGCGAGCTCGCCCCACATGATCACCGAGAAAATCTGGGAGAGCGCGCTTCGCTCGCGCTCGGCGAGCTTCGGGCGGCCGTGGCGCGCGATGAGCTCGGCAAGGACCTCACGGCCGTCCCAGATGCGATCCTGGCCGACGTGATAGATGCTCTCCATCCGCTTCGCGCGGCGGGATTCGCGATCCGTGTAATCCACATCGAACATGCCGAAGGGGAGCGATTCACGTGCCATTGCTCGAGCCTAACGCGCGGGGCCGGCCGTCGCACCCCAGGGAAGCTCCGCGAGCAGTCGATTGGCGTGTGCGGTCAATGCCGCGTCCACACGTCCTCGGGACGCGGCCTCGAGCGCAAGGGCCAGATCCGTCGCCTTTCCGAAGCGATCCTCCGGCGCTTTCGCGAGCGCGACCGCCAGGACGAGGTCCACCTCCGGCGGCAGCCGCGCGAGCCCGCTCGGGCGCACCGGCATGTCGTAGGAGACGCGGAAGAGGATCTCGACGTTCGTGTCGCCCGAGAACGGCGGGCTCCCGGTGAGCGCGCGGTAGGCGATGACCCCGAGCGCGAACACGTCCGCGCGCGGTCCGACGGGCAGCGCGCGGGCCTGCTCGGGCGCCATGTAGGCGGGGGTCCCCACGATCTGGCCGCCGGTGAGGGTGCCTTCGCCCGAGTCGAGCTTCGATACGCCAAAATCGAGGATCTTCCAGACGTCGTCACCGCCGCCCGCCTTGCGCGGTCGCGCGCAGAAGATGTTCCTCGGCTTGAGGTCGCGGTGGACGATGCCCGCGGCGTGCGCGGCGTCCAGGCCGCTCCCGACCTGGCGGAGCATCGTGAGCAGCTTCTTCATTCCCATCCGCTTCGTGTCGCGGAGGTGCGTCGCGAGGTCGTCGCCGTGCAGGCGCTCCATCGCGAGATAGGGGATCGGCGCGTCGGCGCTTGACGCCTCGATCACGCGGACGACGTTGGCCGCCGAGAGGGAGCTCGTGAGCTTGGCCTCGCGAAGGAAGCGATCGACGATGTCGCGATCCGCGAGGAGCTGTGGGTGAACGAGCTTCACCGCCGCCTCCTCCTTCGTGTCGAGCCGCACGGCGTCGTAGACCTCGCCCATCGCGCCGCGGCCGATGACGCTCCCGAGGCGGAACGACCCGACGACCTCGCCGGAGAAGCGACCGACGCCGCCGACGCGCATTGCCTGGACGAGATCGTGGCGAGCCTCGTGGAGGAGTGCGTCTCGCTGCGCGAGGCCGCGAACGACGACGTCGTGGCGCTCGATCGCGTAGAGCGTGGCCTCGCGGGTCTTTCGCGCGATCGTGTAGACGGCGAAGAAGATGCCCTCGATGAGCGCGAGGATGACGAGGCGCTCCAGTACCGGAAGCCCATCCGCCGTGACCAGCCCGCGGTCGGGGAGGAGACCGATGATGGCGAGCCCGCCGAGCGCGGCGTACGCGACCGCACAGGTCACGTAGACGGAGAGGCTCGCGCGGTCGCTCTGGCCCGTGCAGAAGAAGTAGATGCCGAGCGGCACGATGGTCGCGCCGGGCGAGAACACGCCGTAGAAGTGAATGCCGCAGAACACGGCGAGGATGGTCGTGTAGCCGGTGACGACCGCGCGCCGCACGGTGTACGCCTCGTCGTCCTTGAGGAGAACGAGGAGTCGCCCGCAGACGGCCACCACGAGGCCGAGCGAGACGAACAGGAGGAGCTTCGCCGTCGGGTCGCCGCCCATGAACGGGAGCGCGGACGACATGATCACGGCGAGAAAGAGCGCGATGCGCATGAAGGCGCGCGTGCGTTCGATCTCCTGGTAGCCGAGCGTCTCGCGTGCGGTGACGAGCGACGACCCGCTCGACGCGTGAGGCGAAGAGCCCTCGCCTGCGCCGGTCGGCTGGGGAAGGGGCCCGGGCGCGGCGGAGGCGCGAGGGATTGCGGGCGCGAGCTCGTCGACCTGCGTAGGCGCGTCCTCGTCGAAGCGCTTGTTCGACGGCGGCGGTGCCGAGAGCTTCGCCATCACCCCCTCCTGAGGGTCGATGCTAACGGATCGTCGCTACTTCCGCGCCGCGCCTTTGGGGCCGGCCGCGGCCAGCGCCTTCGTCCGGGCGGTGCCGTACTCATCGGCATCGAGGTCCTGCCCGAGCGTCCACGCCTCGAGCGCGGGCATGACGAGCTCGCTCCACGCGGGACCCAGACGGAGCGCGAGGAAATCGCGGTAGAGCGCCTCGATGATCTCCTCGATCTCCCGCGTCACACGCATGCGCTCGTAGAGCTCCTCGTTCGCCTCGTGGGCGGCGAGCTCGGCCGCGGCCTCCGCGGGGGCGGCGCGGCGTCGCGGTGCGCGCCGCACCGGCACGGTGGTGCCTTCGCCGGTGGGCGCGGTGTCCGGCTCCTTGCGCGGGAGCTTGAGGCCTGCGATCGAAAGCGTCTCGGCCCTCAACGTGAGCGTCGCGTCGTGATCGGCCCACGCGAGATGGAGGCTGGCGAGGTCGGGCATCTTCCCGCGGAGCAGCGCCTCCTTCGCCTCGCGATGCTGGCCGGGGATCGTGCCCTTGATGGTCGTGACCTCCTGCCCGGCGGAGAGGACGAGGCGACCCTCGAGCCAGAGACCGAACGAGCCGTGCTTTTTCGTCGCCAGCGTGCCTTCGAAGATCTCGCTCTCGAACCAGAGCCAGAGGAGCAGCTCACGACCGACGAAGCGACGGAGCTCGATGCGCTCGAAGACCTCCATCACGAGGCCTCCTTCGCGAGCACGCTGATCTCGATCTCTTGCCAGGCGGCTTCTTGCGCTTTGGTGAGCCCGAGGCGCGTGGCGAGCGTATATGGCGCCTCGGCGACGAGACGAAGGCCGAACGTCTTGTGGAATAGCTCGGTCATGTTGCCGGCCGCCTTGTCGGAGTGGCTGAAGAAGCGAGCG
>JAYSXP010000530.1:0-1027 GCA_043717125.1 Polyangiaceae bacterium
GGACAACGTTACCGGCGTAGATGCATCCGATTTTACACTAACAAAAACAGGCACTTTAACCGGCGGCACGGTTGGGGCAGTAAGCGGAAGCGGAAGTACCTACCAGGTTGTCGTATCAGGCTTTACGGGTGACGGAGCGTTGCGCCTTGATTTGAATGGCACCGGTACCGGCATTAGAGACGGGTGCAATAATGATATTGAAAGCGGTTATACAAGCGGGCAAACCTACACTATTGATGGTACCCCACCCACCATAATCAGCATTACCATCATACCCAACTATATCGAGATCGAATCCACGTCCATCGGTAACAAAGCATATGGGCCGGGTTTTATGGTCACTTTTTCGGAAGCGGTAGTAAATGTAAATGTAGGCTTTGATGTAACTCGGGATAGTGATGTGAATGCAAGAATTTGGAATGATGTTTTTCTCGCCCAGAAAGACAGGGTCTTTGATAAAAGTTTGGGAAAGGAGGTAAGTTTGAATCGGTATTATGTAGTACTCATAGATATATTGGGTGGACAAGGCACCCTGGGTTTAAATTTTAAGGCTGCCGGTTCAGGTATTACCGACTTTGCCGGTAACCCCATTGTTACTGACTTTACAAGCAGTGAACGCTTTGTTGTTGACAAAGTTCCCCCATATGTAGAGAGCATAAAACGGCAGGCTCCCGTCGCAGCCGTTACCGGCCCAGGCTCCGTCACCTTCCGGGTCACCTTCTTTGAAGCGGTAACGGGTGTAGATGCCACTGATTTTAAGATTGTTGCTACAGGCGCGGTGGCCGGGTACAGCATCGGCGCTATCTCCGCGTTTTCCCCTACGCAAACAGATGTCACCGTAAGCGGTATTACCGGCGAAGGAACTCTTCAATTACAAATTTACCCAGGTTATGACTACGGGATGCTGGCTACTGCAGGCAGGTTTGAAGCACTTATTCCCTTTAGGGTGAAAGTTTTTATTTTTGGCAATGAACTCACTTCGCCCCGCTTTTGCCCAACGAGGATTTGACATCGAGAACTGGCAACG
>JAYSXP010000054.1:0-6961 GCA_043717125.1 Polyangiaceae bacterium
AACCTTTGAACCGCGCGCGCTCGCCGACAAGGTCGATGCGTTCCTCGGCGCGCTCCCGAGCGGCACGTTCGACTGGGCGTTCGAGCTCCGCAACGAGGAGCTGATGACGCCCCGCTGGAGCGACATGCTGCGCGCCCGCGGGGCCGCGCACGTCTTCACGTTCTGGACCGCGATGCCGAGCCTGCGCGTGCAGCTTGCGCGTCACGGGCGCCTCTCCTCACGCGTCGTCGTCGCCCGGCTGATGCTTCCGCCGTTCGCCCGCTATGCGGATAAGAAGGCCGAATACGCGCCGTTCGATCGCCTCGTCGCCCCGCAGCCCGACATGCACGACGACGTTCTCGCCCTCCTGCGCGCAGCGGAGGAACAAGGCTGTACGGACGCTTTCATCCTCGCGAACAACAAGGCGGAGGGTTCGGCCCCGTGGACCGTGAAAGCGCTGGCCGAGCGCGTCGCGCGCGAGCTGGACAGCGCGCCCTAGTTGTCGGACCCTGTCGCGATGCACAGTCGCTTGCTTGCCCTCGTGGCCATTCTCCCTCTCACGCTCGTCGCCAACGCATGCGGCGGCAAAGCGTCGGCGGAGCTGAACACCCCCACGTCCGATCCGAACGCTCCGATGCCGTACGCGCCCCCGCAGCCGAGCGTCGCGCCGACCGCGGCGCCCACGGCCGCGCCTCCGCAGGCCACGAGCACGGGAGCGGCGACGCCGATCGCTCCGATGGCCGCCGCCGTCGTCCAGCCGATCCTCGTGTCGATGGGCCAGAACGAAGCGCAGGGCGCGCAGCCCGACGGCAGCCCGTTCGCCGGTCAGTTCGCGGCTGGACAGACGCTCGAGCAGACGATCAACATCCGACCGAACGGCTGCTACACGGTCGTTGCGACGAGCATCGGCATCCAGCAGCTCGACATTCAGCTCGTCGCCAACTCGCCCGTGCCCGGCATGCCGCCCGTCAACCTGGCGCAGAGCTCGGGCTCCGGGCCGAACGCAACCCTTGGCGGTCGTGCGACCGGCTGCTGGCGGAACCCGACGCCGCTCGCCGGCACGGGCAAGGTGATCCTCCGCGCAACCAGCGGCCAAGGCCTCGCCGCCGCGCAGGTCTTCTCGAAGTAGCTAACGGCTAGCGCCGGGCGGCGACTTCGGCTTCGGCGTGACGATCGGTAACGGCGGCTCGCGTACGGGGTCCTTCACCTCCGCGTGCGGGCGTCCGTCGTTCTGCTTGATCGAGTAGCGGACGAGAGCACGAAGCACCTGGTTCCGCTCGACGTTGCCGACGAGCGTCTTGACGTCCTCGTAGATGCTCGGGTCGACGAGGAGGCCGCCGATGGTGCCGCGCCCCGCCTTCACGTTGCCGACGATCTCCCGCAGGTCGTCGCTCATCGCGCTCATGTTGCTCATCACGTGCTGGGTGGAGTCGTCGCCGTAAACGATCGCGTGACCGAGCCCGTTGCCGGTTCGCAGGGCGACGAGGCTCTTGTTGAGCTCGACCATCGTGCCCGTGGTGCTGGCGCCGAGCTGATCGTCGTAGAGGAGGCTGTGCACGAGACCAGGGCCGGCCTTGGCGCGCGCCGTCACCTCGCGGGCGTCGGCCGCAGCGGCGGCGAGGTTCGCTGTCGTCGCGTCGAGGTTGGCGAGGATGTGATCGATACGCTTGCCCTCCTCCGGGTCGAAGATCATCTTGTGCGCAGCGCCGTCCTTGTGGTTCGCGACGCCGTCGAGGATCGTGCGGAGCGACTTGATGCTTCCCTTGATGTCCTCCGTCATCTGCGGGTCGGCGAGCTGCTCGCTCGTGCGCTTGATGGCGTCCATCGTGAGGTCGGCCTTCTTCGCTACGTCGGTCATCTTCTCGATGGCCTTGCCCATGTCGCTCGGGTCTTCCTCGCTCATGATGAACGAATTGTCCTCAGCGGGCGCCTTCGTCGGATCGCCTCCCGCGAGGTCGATCATCTTGTCGCCGAGGAGGCCCTTGTTCACGACGCGCGCCACGCTGTCAGGGCGAACGCGACGAGCCTCGTTCCTCGCGACGGAGATCGTCACGTAGACCTTCGAGTCGTCCGCCTTGTCGGAGTGCGCGATCGATGTGACCGAACCGACGTCGATGCCACCCATGCGCACCGCGGAGCCGGCACGCAGCCCGACGACGTCGTTGAACTTTGCGCGGTAGGTCATCTTGCGATCCCACTGGCGACGGTTGTCGCCGATGAGGAAGACGGCCACCGTCGCCAGCACGAGGGCGACGAAGACGAATCCTCCCACCTTCAGTGAGCGATTCTTCGCGGTCACGAGGTGGAGAGTAGCACGTCGACGTCCTCGACCTCAGGGGCCTTGCCGTCGATGAAGTCGCGCACGTAGGGGTTCTTGGTCGTCCGGAACTCGTCGGGGGTTCCCATCATCAGCACGCGCCCCTTGCCGAGCATGACGAGGTAGTCCGATACCGCGAACGCGGTGCCCATGTCGTGGGTGACGACGACGCTCGTGAGGCCCAGCGTGCGCTTGATGCCGACGATGAGGTGATTGATGCGCGCCGTGTTGATCGGGTCGAGCCCCGTCGTCGGCTCGTCGTAGAGGATCACCTCGGGCTGGAGCGCGAGCGTGCGCGCGAGGCCGACGCGCTTCTTCATTCCGCCCGACAGATCGCTCGGGCGCATGTCCTCGATGCCGGGCAGCCCGACCATGTCGAGCGATTGGGCGACGCGACGAAGGACCTCGTCGTCCTTCATCGTGTTCCAGTTCTGCTCACGCAGGCCGTAAGCGACGTTCTCGCCGACCGTGAGCGAGTCGAAGAGCGCGGCGCCCTGGAAGAGATAGGCGACACGCCGACGGACCTCGTAGAGCTCGTGCTCGTCCATCTTCGTGACGTCCTTGCCGTCGAAGATGATCTCGCCGCCGTCGGATTCGAAGAGACCGATCAGCATCTTGAGCATCACGCTCTTGCCGCTCCCGGACGCCCCCATGATGGTCACGGTTGCGCCACGCGGGATCGCGAGGTCGAGGTGGCTGTAGACGACCTTCGATCCGAACGCCTTCCTGACGCCCTTGAACTCGATGAGAGAGGCGCCGGCCATGAAGCCGAGGCTACCTGGTCAGTGCGCGTCGATCGAGACCCACACGTCGTCGAGGCAGAGCTCGGCCTTGGCGTGGGCGGTGACCTTCAGGTCCGCGAGCGTGGCAGGCTTGCCGTGGATCGTGACCTTCGTGCGTGCCGGGTCGACCTTGCCGCTGATGGTGCGCTGCGACGAGGAGATCGTCACGAGGGCAGGGTCGACCTCGGTGATGACCCCGTGCACGTGACGCTCCGTGGAAAGCGGATCCCCTGCGCCGAGCGAGAGTGCGAACGATAGGATTGCGAGCAGCCCGACAAGCTTCATCCGAGGCCCCCTAGGAACGATCCGGCGCCGTCCTACCACGGTTATTCCGCGGCGCACGCGAAAACGGCTGAGCTCGCGAGCCTCAGGTGGCTTTCGCGGCGTTGAGGCGCTTCTTCACTTCTTCCGCGCGCGTCTTGCTCGACATCTTCGTGTCGATCCATTCGGTGAGCGGCGCGGCGACGTAGATGCTCGAGTAGGTGCCGGCGATGATGCCGACGACCATCGCGAAGGCGAAGTCCTTGATGACGCCCGTTCCCCAGATGAAGAACGCGAGGACCGAGAGCATCGTCGCGCCCGACGTGAGGATCGTGCGGCTGAGCGTCTCGGAGATGCTCATGTTGATGATCGCACTGAACGATTTGCCGCGGTGCTTGCCGAGGTTCTCCCGGATGCGGTCGTAGACGACGACGGTATCGTTCATCGAGTAGCCGACGATGGTGAGAACGGCGGCGATCGTCGAGAGCGTCACTTCCTTGTGGAAGATGACGAACGCGCCGAGGACGACGAGCGCATCGTGCACGCACGCGAGCACGACGCCCGGCGCGAAGCGCAGGTCGAAGCGGAACGCGAGGTAGAGCATGATGAACACGATCGCGATCGCGACCGAGTTACGCGCGCTGTCGCGCAGCTGCTTGCCGGCCTTCGGACCGACCCACTCGACGCGGAGCGCAGCGGCGGGGACGCGGTCGGCGCCGAGCTCGTTGCGCAGTACGTCGAGGAGCTGATCGCCCTTGCTCTGCAGCTGGATCTCGACGCGATGGTCACGCGGGTTCGTGACCTGCGGGTTGTTCGCGCCGCCGCGCAGCTTGACCGCCGGAACGACGCCGAGCTGCGCTTTGAGCTTCACGAGGTCCGGGTCGGTGTCGTAGCGAACGGAGAGCTTGTCACCGCCCGCGCTGAACTTCAGCTCGGTGGCGCGCGCGTTCTGCGGGCACTTGGCGTCCTCACCCTCGACGCCGAGACAGAGCGCCTTGCGGAGCGCCTCCTTCGTCGACTCGTCGACCGTGCTGATCTCCTGGACGCGGATCAGGTAGCGGTACGGGTGCGCGCCGTCCGAGACCTGGACGACGTCCGGCTCGGAGAACGCGCCGCTCTTCGTGACGGCTTGGCGGATCTCTCCGCCCTCGACCGCCTTGGTGAACGCGACCTCGATCTCGGTGCCGCCCTTGAAGTCGGTGCCGTAGTTCGGACCGGGGAAGAAGAGGAGCACCAGCGACCCGAGAGCGAGGAGCACGCTGAGCGCGATCCAGTACTTCCGGACGCGCATGAAGTCATAGGTTTTACCGGGCTTGAAGAGCTCCATCTCAGAACTCCGCTCCGACGCTCAGGCGCTTTACCTTCGCTCCACGTACCCAGTAGTCGAAGACCAACCGAGTGCAGAAGACGCCGGTGAAGAGGCTGGCGATGATGCCGATGATCAGGGTGTAGGCGAAGCCCTTTACAGGGCCCGTCCCGTATTGCGAGAGAATGAGACCGGAGATGAAGATCGTGACGTGACCGTCGACGATGGCCGTAAAGGCCTTCTCGTAGCCCGCCTCGACCGCCGCGCGGAGCGTGCGACCGGCGCGGAGCTCCTCGCGGATGCGCTCGTTGATGAGCACGTTCGCGTCGACGGCCATACCGATCGTGAGCGCGAGACCCGCGATGCCGGGGAGCGTCAGCGTGCCGCTCAGTGACGCGAGGATCGCGAGCTGGATGAGGAGGTTGAAGAGCACCGCGCCGTCGGCCACGAGGCCGGCCTTTCGGTAGTAGAAGACCATGAAGAGGAGCACGAGGCTCGCGCCGCCGAGCGCTCCGAGCGCGCCCTTCTTGATCGCGTCGGCGCCGAGCGTCGGGCCGATGAGCGACTCGTTCGACGGCGTGATCGGCGCGGGTAGTGCGCCCGAGCGGAGGACCATCTCGAGCTTCTCGGCGTTCTTCAGCTGGGTCTCGGGGTCGCCGGCGCCCATCGTGATGCTCGCGCGACCGCCGCCGATCTTCGACTTGATGACCGGGGCGGAGTTGATGACGTCGTCGAGGATGATCGCGAAGCGGCGCTGGACGTTCGCGCCGGTGATCTCTTCGAAGCGGTCGGCGCCCGCGGGGCTGAAGGTGATCGACACGTAGACCTCGGGCATTCCGCTCTGCGTGTTCACGGCGCGCGCAGCGTCGGTGATGTACTCCCCGGTGACCTCGGCGCGATTGAAGAGGTAGAACGTACGCCACCCCTTCTCGACGAACTTGCCGGTCTCCTCGTCGGGGTCTTCGATCTTCTCGTAGCCGATGATGTGGTCGTCCGGGACGTTGAGCGTCGCCGTCCACTTCTTCAGGCGGTCGAGCGCCTGAAGCATCGTCTCGTCCGCCTTCTTCTCGATGCGGGCGAAGTTGTTCTTCACCGTCTTGCCGGGGCCGGCAGGCGCATTCTCGAAGCGAATCTCGATGCCCTCGGAGACGGGGATCTCCGTGTCGGGGATCTTGCCGAAGAAGTCGGCGTCGTCGTCGAGCATCTTGAACTCGAGGCGGGCCGTCTTGCGGACGATCTCCTTCACACGCTCGAACTCGGAGTTGTCCTTGCCCGGCACCTCGATGATGATGTCTTCGTCACGCGTCGCTACGCTGGTCTCCTTGAGACCGAGCTCGTCGATGCGGCGGTTGACCGTCTCCTTGGCCTGCGCGACCGCCTTGTCGCGGATCTGCGTCTCAACCTCCTGGCGGATCTTGAAGACAACCTCGCCGGTGCCGCTTCCTGCGACCTGAGAGAGCTCGCCGCCGAACTTCTTCTTGAAGCGGTCGTCGACGATCTTCGTGTCGGCAGGGTCCTTGAACTTGATCTTCACGATCGCCGCGTCGGGGGCCGAAACGTGGACCTTCTCTTCGAGCTTCGTCAGCTCCTCGCGCTTGAGGAGGCCGTCACCCTGGTGGAAGGTGTACGCGACGGCCAGCTCGTGGCGCATCTCGTCAGCGAACTTGTCGCGTTTGTCGCGGATCGCTTCCTCGACCTCGACCGTATAGACGAGCCGGAGGCCGCCCTGGAGGTCGAGGCCCTTCACCACGCCGAACGTGATGCGGTCCTTCACGTAGCTCGGGCACTTGATCTTGCCGTCGCTCATTCCCTCGAAGGTGGGCCAGAGCACGACGAGCGAGCCCAGGAAGACCGCGGTGACGAAGCCGACCTTCGTGCGCCACGCGCCATCCATGATCGGCAGCATGCCGATGAGCGCCCAGACGACGATGAGGGACGAGATGACCAGGCCCCAGAAGTTGTCGGCGTGAAAAAAGAGATAGGCAGCGATCGCCGCTACGGCAGCGAGGATGAGCGTGTTGCGCTTCGACGGCGTCATGAGTCCTGGGTTTTCGTGCGGCGGGCGCGACCTGAGCCGCTACTGACGGCCAACGCGGGCGTGGCGTTGAACCCTCGAGAGCCGTGATTCATTTCTTGTCGGAAGCGCCGGCCTTGGCTTCCTTGAGGTCTTCGAGGTTCTTGTCCTTCTTCTCGGTGGAAGCGGCCGGCTCGAACGGCGACAGCGCGCTCGCAAGGACCTGGACCGTGGTGCCGGGCGCGATTTTCACCTTGCCGATGCGCTCGTCGAGCTCCATCAGCTCGCCGATGAGGCCGGCC
>JAYSXP010000531.1:0-3344 GCA_043717125.1 Polyangiaceae bacterium
TCAATTTGTATCTCCATTACCTTTACTTATCCTTTGCTTTGATAGCCCGAACCGTGATTATAACTGGGAAATGTTCATCACTTATGTCAAGCTCTCGTCGGGAAAGTTCCTCGGTAGCCATACCTGAAAGAAAAGCAATAGCTGTCAAAACATTTCCATAAGCTTGAACGGTTATGTTTTCCAACCCAAAAACTTCTCCAAAAAGGGCCAAACAAGAAGCGGTGGTGAAACGCCAGTAATCACTTTTCGCATAAGCCCGCTCGACCCGGCATAATCCTGGCACTGTCGCCAGCAATACACCTCCAGGCCGCAAAATACGGTGAGACTGCCGGAGGGCTGCATGAAAATCATAAATAAGCTGTAGGGTTTGATTGAATATAAAACAATCAAAACTCTCAGAAGCAATTGGGTCGGCCTTAGAAAGGTCAGCTATGATTGTGGCAGCGGAATTGCTCGCATCAATGTCCAGTACATCTACCTTCGACACCCCACTACCAAAGCTTTTGGTATAGCTGCTGTCTTTGATTTCAAGCACATTTCCCTGAATATCTTTACTGCAACTTTCTAGAAACCGTTCGATGTAATAGCGGTCGACCGGCGTACCCCGCTCAATTCCCCAGTTGTCGCTCAGGGGAGTAGTCCGGCGTAGAGTTCCCAGGAAAGCCGGGTGGGACCACCTGAGAAGCTGTTTTCGCAGGAGCAGCCGCTGCCTTTCCGGAATTTTTTTTCGTATTATTGAGAGAATAGAAAATTTCATAAACCTTTAAGTTCCATATTAAATTCAATATACTCCAATTGCAGTCCCAGTTCAGCTTAGTGTTAGCTCTTTATCAGTCTCCTGAATTATTCAAATCTAATTCGGCTTCCCAGAGTCTGACAAACAGGCTGCGCTTCAGAATCTCACTGCCTGGTTTTCCAGCCGCGTCAGCCGCTAAATTGCGGTATTCGGAACGAGAATGCAAAAGCCAGGTCAACAACCGCAGTGGGCGCAAAGCCGACCGCTCAAGACCGGTACGACCGGCGTAACGTTCCATGCACTCGGAAAAAACCCGCCCGGTAAAAGTTGCCGGATCGAGCATGGCCCGGTAAGACTCCTTTAACAAGCCTGAGTCCATAGCTTTATCAATAAAAAAAGCCATGTAAGTCAAGAAGTAGATCAGATCGAGGCCAGGTAATCCCTTGAGCTCGGCACCTTCCCAGTCCAATACGACTAGTTCTCCGCTGTCAGATAACATCACATTCCAGGGAGAGAAATCGCGGTGTTCACAAACGCCAGGCAACGGCCCCAGTTCCCAGAGAATATTCCGGGTCTTCTGGAGTAAAGCGGGGCCGGCAATAGAACCAAAGGAGAGGCTGAAGTCCTGCAGGACCGGTACTACTAAACGGTCCCACCACTCCGAACGCGACACCGGTTCCAGGGAAACGGCCAGATTTATTAGCCAATCGGTCGCTTTTAAGGCTAACTCCCGGTAATTGTCCCGCCCTAAATACGTAAAAAGCGGTGACCCGGTTAGGATCGTTTCGCCAAGAACTAAACTTTCGCCCTGCTTCTCACAAAACAAGACCCTTGGAACACCGGGGAAACCCCCCGGTTTTAATAAGTGTACGGCGGCCAGAGTAGTCGCCTCCCGGTGAAGAGCCGGAACTGCTTCGGCTATTCTGGGAATTTTGACGGCCAGAGTGGGCCGGGTCTGCCGGGGAGCAAACACCAGCCCGACTATTTTATTAATACTGCGTTGGCCTCCGGTGAGTAATAGCCAGGAAAGCTCCGCCGGGGCCACTCCAAAGCCCCATCCCTGCCAGCGAGAGCGGATAATTTCTTCCAGGCCAGGCGTTAGACCGGGCTGTGGCTGGGGCTGTGAAAACGGGGCGGTTTCAGAAGGGGCACTACTGCTACTGCTGGCCGGGCCGGGCAAGAAACTAACTGCCGGGCCAGCGGCAGGAAGGACCGGTTTAATACTGACCACACACACCGGTAAAATTAAACCTGTTAAACGCCCTAATTTCCAGAGATTATAAAGTAAGCTTTTGACGGCTTTCTCCCTTAAAGATACCGGCCTGGAACGGCTTTTTAAAAAATAGCCTAAAGCAGCCGGAGCTTCGTAAGGAAGCCAGAACTGGGCCGCCTTGCGGGAAGGTAAAGGCCACGGCCAGTAGCAGGCCACTTTTTCAAATCCCAGGTTCTCCAGGCGATTTCTTATACGCTTAGGCCCAAATGCCAGTGGAGAGTACCACTCAGCATATAAGGCACCACCGGGTTGCAAAACCTTAAAGGCGGCCTGTAAGGTGGCCTTATCAGGGTTTACTGCCACCGCCAGGTCACAGGAAGAAGAATCGTCCCAGATCTTGACCGTCTCTTTGGCTATAAGCCTGACGGCTTCTTCCAGCGGGCCATCAGTAAAGCAAATACTTCGTTCTGGCGAGGGGTTGGGCAACAAAAAACGCCAGTCTACCCGCCGTAAAAGACGATTGTGAATTTCTCCTGGCAAAATTTTAGCGGAAAGGGCCATTTGAATCTCTTTCTACTCTTAAAATTTCGTCATAGATTTGAGTGACCCTCTCAGTCATCGTTTCTACCGAGAATTCCCTTTGAACCCTTTCTTTTGCGGCAGCAACCAGCTTCTGCGAAAGCAGGGGGTTCGCTATGAGCCTGGATATGGCCCCTGCCAGGGCCGCTGGATCAGCCGGCGGCACCAGAAGACCTGTTTCGCCGTCAATCACAGCTTCGTTTGTGCCGCCGATGTAAGTAGCGATCACAGGTTTACCGGCGGCCATAGCTTCCAGAATTGAAAGGGGTAAACCTTCAAAGAGAGAAGGCAAGACCATAATGTCACAGATACTTAATAAATCCGCGATATCCTGCCGGTAACCTAAAAATTGAACCCGGTCAGCTATACCGAGCTGTTGGGCCTGAGTTTCAAGACTTGCCCGCTCAGGACCCTCTCCTACCAGAAGAAACAGCGCTTCTGGCACCTGTACGGCGGCCTGTAACAGGTATTGTTGCCCTTTTTGCTTATCGAGCCGGGCCGGGGTCAGAATTATCGGCCGGGTCGTCCCACCGCTAAAGGCTTCCCTGAGAGGAGAGTTGGACGAGCGGCTAAAAGTTGCGATAGGTATACCATTAGGTATTATTTTGAGTTTGGCAAGGGGAATGCGAAAGCTTTCATGCATCCGCCGGGCGACTTCCTGGGATACTGCGATATAGCGGTCAACCTTCATTGCCAGAATACGCTGCTGAAGGTAGGCCGAGCGATCCAGCGACGTTTCTACAAAAAGATGTTCGGTAGCCACAATAGCCGTTACCCCAGCCAGTGCGGCGGCGGCTAAACCAAATTTACAGCTTC
>JAYSXP010000532.1:0-3341 GCA_043717125.1 Polyangiaceae bacterium
TATGACGAAACCGTGGACGAGTCGAGCCGGGCACCGCGCCCTCGTCACGGGCGCCACCGGCATGGTCGGTCGGGCACTGGTCGCGCAGCTCGGAGGCGAGGTCGTGGCCACGACGCGCAGCTCACGCGGGGCGAAGCTCGAGCACGTCGCCGAGGTCGTCACCTGGGATGGGACAGGGCCGCTCGACGTCGCTGCGCTTCGTGACGTCGAGGTCGTGTTCCACCTGGCCGGCGAGCCGGTGATCGAGGGGCGATGGGACGAGGCAAAGAAGGAGCGCATCCTTCGCAGCCGCGTCGACAGCACACGCGCGCTCGTTCGCGCGATCGCGAACATGGCTCCGGCATCGCGTCCCCGCGTGCTCGTGTGCGCCTCGGCGGTCGGCTTCTACGGGACGCGCGGTGACGAGCTGCTCACGGAGACGAGCGCTCCGGGCAAGGGGTTTCTCGCCGACGTGTGCTGCGCGTGGGAAGACGCGGCGGCGACCGCCCGCGAGCTGGGCGTGCGCGTCGTCTCCGTGCGCATCGGGATCGTCCTGTCGACGGCTGGCGGTGCGCTCGCGAAGATGCTTCCCATCTTCCGTGCCGGAGTCGGAGGCCGCCTCGGGGACGGCAAGCAGTGGATGCCGTGGATCCACATCGACGATCTCGTCGGCCTCCTGCGGTTCGCCGCCGCGCGCGAAGCGATCGACGGGCCGATGGACGCGTCGGCCCCAGACATCGTGAACAACGCGGCGTTCACACACGCGCTCGGTGCGGTACTGCATCGCCCTGCGTTCGTGCCCGCGCCCGCGTTCGCGCTCCGCATCGCGCTCGGAGAGGCCGCTTCGGTGGTGCTCGCATCGCAGCGTGTCGCGCCGGCTCTCGCGCTCGAGGCCGGCTTTCGGTTCGCGCACCCAAAGCTCCAAGGGGCACTGGCCGACCTTCTCCCCGACAAGGCGCACGCCAGGGCGGCCGCCCCCGCGGGCTGACGCCCATTCACTCTACGTGAAGGCGGCTTTACGTGCGATAGAGGGGGCATGGCGCGATCCAAGGCTCCGTCCTCCGGCAAGTCCAAAAAATTCAAGTCCGTCTCGCGTCGCGCATCCGCGCCCGCCGAGTTCTCGCCCGCGTTCGTCGGGACATTTTACCCCGCCGATGTCGACGGCTCGCCTGCCGCTTTCGTCGTCGACCTCGAGCAGGAGCCGCGGAGCTCGCACGCGACGCGCATCACGGTGTCGGTGCCGATGCTCGAGGCGGAGCAGGACGGCCTGCGGTCGGAGGGCGAGATGCAGGATCTCGACACGCTCCAGACCAAGCTGACCGATCGCCTCAAGCGCGCCGCCGGCGCCGATTGCGTAGGGTTTTACGATCTGCGCGGCGTCGCCACCTTCGTGTTCTACGCGAACAAGCCGATCACGGTGGCCGAGGCGACCGTCGCAATCGCCGACACGCATCCCTACGAGGCGGACGTTCTCGTCGACGAGGATCCCGAGTGGCGCTTCTACATCGACGCGCTCTTCCCGGATGCGTACGCGCTGCAGGGCATCTGGAACCGGCTCATCGTCGACGAGCTCGAGTCGCACGGCGACGAGCTGCACGAGCCGCGCGACGTCGACCACGTGGCGACGTTCCCGTCGACGGCGACGGCACAGAAGGCCGCGAAGCAGCTCACCGCGTCGCACTTCAAGGTCGATGGCATCGGCAAGGCCGACGAGGACGGACGCTTCGAGCTCGCCTTCCACCGGTCGGAGACGCTCGAGGAGGGAAAGCCGGATCGCTTCTCCTCCGAGATCCTCGACATCATCCTGCCGCTCGACGGCGAGTACGACGGCTGGGGCGCGCCCGCCGTCGGTCCCGGGAGCGGCAAGAAGAAGGCGGCGAAGCCTGCCGCGAAGGCCGCGAAGACGAAGGCAGCGAAGGCGAAGAAGAAGCCGGCGGCGAAGGCGAAGGCAGCGAAGGCGAAGAAGAAGCCGGCGACGAAGAAGGCGAAGAAGCCCGCGACGAAGAAGGCGAAGAAGCCCGCCGCGAAGGCGAAGAAGCCGGCGACCAAGAAGGCGACCAAGAAGGCGACCAAGAAGCGTCGCTGACCCGCACCTTGATGCGACCCCCGCATCACGTACGCTCAGCGGCGTGAAGAACGTCGTCGAACGAGTCACCCAGCTCATCGCGCTTGCGACCTCACCCAACGAGAACGAGGCGCGCAACGCGGCGCTCCTCGCCGTCCAGCTGATCCGCAAGCATCGCGTCGTGCTCTCGATGCCGATCGGCCCTGGAAGCTCGCCGTCGGTCCCGCGCGCCCGGACGAAGTCCGATCCGGGACGGCCCGCCGACGGCGGCGCGCGTCGCTCGCGATCGAGCGGCCGCGGCAACAAGCGCGTCGCCGATCCGCCGGAGAAGATCGTCGCGCCCCTCGGCGGCGAGTGCGTCGAGTGTGGCTCGCGTTATCGCGCCGACACGACGATCTACTGGTTCGCCTCCGGCGGAGGCATGCACGCCAAGTGTTACGAGGAGTGGTCGAAACGCCGGTGAAACGGCCTCGGTTTCCTCATCCTCTGCTCGACCTTTGGCCGGCGTTTGGGTAGACGCTTCTCTGTGAAGCTCATCGTCCTTCGCGCCGGGGATGCCGCCGCGCCCGTCGCCGCGCGTCGTGGCGAGTTCTTCTCGTGGATCACGCGCGAAGTCGGCGACGCGTGGTCCGGCGAGTGGGTGGAGCACGACATCCGCACCGGCGAGCCGCTCCCCGGGCCGCGAGACGCAGACGGCTTCGTCATCACCGGCTCGTCGAGCAGCGTCACGGAGCGCGCGCCGTGGATGCTCCGCGCCGAGGAGCTCGTGTGCGAGATCGCGAAGGCGAACACTCCGCTCTTCGGCATCTGCTTCGGCCACCAGCTGGTCGGGCAGGCGCTCGGCGGGCTCGTCGCGAAGAATCCGAACGGCCGCGAGATCGGTACCGTTGAAGTCAGTCTCCTGCCGGACGCGCAGCTCGATCCGATCTTCGAAGGCCTTCCGCAGCGCTTCCGCGCGAACCACACGCACGTCGATTCCGTCGTGGAGCTCCCGCGGGGCGCGCGCGTCCTCGCGACGACCGACAAGGAGAAGCACGCGGCCTTCTCGATCGGCCAGGCGATCAAGTGCGTGCAGTTCCACCCCGAGATCGACGGTGACGCGATGCGCGGCTACGTCGAGGCGCGCGCGCATGTCATCGAAGCGGAGGGAGGCGACGCCAAGGCGATCCTCGAGGGCGTGACCGACGCGCCCGACGGCGCGTCGACGCTTCGGAGCTTCGTCCGTCACGTCGTGCGTGCGCGATGAGGCGCCTTCTCGGAGCTTCGCTCGCTGCCGCCGTGGCCGTCGCGCCCGGTC
>JAYSXP010000533.1:0-9733 GCA_043717125.1 Polyangiaceae bacterium
GCGAGGACGTCCTTCGACTGCGTCGTCGAGATCGTGCCGTCCTGACCGAGCTGCACCAGCTCGAGGAGCGCCTTTCCGTCGAACGGAACCAAGTCGACCCTCTTCGAGCGCATCTCGCCGAGGAGGTCGTTCACGAGCACCGAGGCAACCTGCTTCGCGAGTGCCTTACCCTCGGGTGCGGCGACCGCGGCCGCAAAGAGCGTTCCTAGCACGGTGTCCTGGGCGAGGACTCGCGCCTCGCCGGCGGTGACGCCGTGCGCGGCGACGAGCGCGTTCGCCTCGGGCGAGAGCGGCGCTGCGGCTGTGGGCTTCTTGTCGTCGCTGGTCGCGGGCCGGGCGACCGGCACGGCCGCCTTGGTCGGCGCAGCCTTCGCGGTCTGCCTCGCCCACGCGTCCTTCAGGGCAACGGTGCGATTGAACACCGGGGCTCCGGGCTTGCCGTCGGGATCCGCAGTGAAGAAGCCGACGCGCTCGAACTGGAAGCGCGCGCCCGCGTCCGCCTGCGCGAGGCATGGCTCTGCCTTCGCTCGAACGATGGTGAGCGACGCGGGGTTCAGCTCCTCGAGCCAGTCCTTGGTCTCGTCGGAGCCCGGGTTCTCGGTCGTGAAGAGCCGATCGTAGAGGCGAACCTCGACGTTCTCGGCGTGCGCAGCGTTGAGCCAGTGAATGGTGCCGAGATTCTTGGCGCCGTCGGCCGCGATGCCGCCGCGCGTGGCTGGGTCGTGCGTGCAGAATACACGTGCTACCTGGCCCGCCTCGTGCTCGACGCGGGTGCACGTGATGACATAGCCGTAGCGCAGGCGCACCTCGCGCCCGAGGGCGAGGCGCTTCCACCCGGAGGGCGGCGCCTCGGCGAAGTCGTCGCGGTCGATGAGGAGCGTGCGGGAGAACGGCAGCTTGCGACCGCCGCGCAGGCTCTCTGCGATGTCCGCGCCGGGCTCGGTGCCGGCGGGCCAGTGCGGCGCCTCGAGCTCCTCGACCTCGTGCTCGGTGAACGACTCGATGACGAGCTCGAGAGGCTTGAGGATGCACATGACCCGCGGCGAACGTCGATCGAGGTCGTCTCGAACGCACGACTCGAGCAGCGCGACGTCGACCGTCGAGAGGTTCTTCGCGACGCCGACGCGCCCGATGAAATCTCGGATCGACTCGGGCGTGTACCCGCGACGTCGAAAGCCTGCGATCGTGGGCATGCGCGGGTCGTCCCAGTCGCTCACGAGCTTCTGCTCGACGAGCTGGAGAAGCTTCCGCTTGCTCATCACCGTGTACGTGAGATTCAGCCGCGCGAACTCGGTCTGCTGCGGGACGTGCGGGACCTCGGTGGCCTTGATGACCCAGTCGTACAGCTCGCGTGCGCTCTCGAACTCCATCGTGCAGAGCGAGTGCGTCACGCCCTCGAATGAGTCCTCGAGGCAGTGTGCGTAGTCGTAGAGCGGGTAGATGCACCACGTGTCGCCGGTCCGGTAGTGGTGCGCGTGCTTGATGCGGACGAGCGGGGGATCGCGCATCTTCATGTTCGGCGAGGACATGTCGATCTTCGCGCGGAGGACCTTCACGCCGTCCTTGTACTTGCCGTCCTTCATTCCGCGGAAGAGCTCGAGGTTCTCGGCGGGCGTGCGCGTGCGGTACGGGCTGTCCTTGCCCGCCTCGGTAATGGTGCCGCGGAAGCTCCTGCCGAACTCCTCGTCGGGCAGATCGCAGACGTACGCACGCCCGCGCTCGATGAGCTTCTCCGCGAGGTCGTAGAAACGCGGAAAGTAGTCGGACGCGAAGTAGAGATGCTCGCCCCAGTCGAAGCCGAGCCACTTCACGTCGCGCTTGATGGCCTCGACGTAGGACACGTCCTCGGTGGTCGGGTTCGTGTCGTCCATCCGGAGGTGGCAGCGACCGCTGAACTCCTTGGCGATGCCGAAGTCGACGCAGATCGCCTTGGCATGGCCGATGTGGAGGTGACCGTTGGGCTCCGGCGGGAACCGCGTAACGACCTTGCCGCCGTGCTTTCCCGCGGCGACGTCGGCGCGGACCATGTCGCGGATGAAATCGGAGGGTGCGTCGGGCATGGGCCGAGCACGTTAGGACAAAACCCCCACTTCCGCGAGAGTCGCTCTCCCCACCCTCTCTACCCGAGCGCTCCCCTCTCCTCTCCTTTCCTCTCCCGTCGTGACGCAGGTCAGCGTCCGAGGCTCGTTCGACTCACTTGCGCCGCGCGCGCGAGGTGGCACGCTCGTCGTCGATGCGCAGGACATCGCGCCCTCCTTCGTCACGCTGGTCGACGCCTTCTTGCAGAGCAAGCCTCGGCGCGGACGGCGTCGCGATCCGGAAAGCTGCGCCTCGATCGCTGCACGCCCGCGCGCGTGCTCCCGCTCGGTGCGAGTGGCACGACGCGCATCACGCTGGCGTGCGAGGGCCTACGAGCCGACTGAGGCTCATCGCGCGCCCGACGTGAGCGGCTCGATCGCTGCCTCGCGCGCCTTCTCCGATGTCGTCGACTCGCCCTCCAACCGCTCCACTGCGATCTCGCTCGCGATCGCCGCAGCTTCGGCGGCCGTGTGGCCGGCGGCTCGCGTCGCGAACTCACGCTCTGCCTTCTCGTCCTTCGCGCGGAGCGCCGCGTCGTCCACGTCCTCACCGGGCAGCTCGACGCGCAGCTCGGCGATCATCATCCGGATGCCGGCGGCTATAGGCAGCGCCAGCAGCGCGCCGAGGATGCCGAGCAGCTTTCCGCCGACGAGGAGCGCAATCATCACCGACGCTGCGGGCAGACGCAGGACCTTGCCGTAGACCCGCGGAACGATGACGCGACTCTCGAATTCCTGGTACGCGGCGAGGAGTCCCAGCACCACGAGGGCCACCGTCGTTCCTCGTGACAGGGCGGCCAGGAACGCGGGCCCACAAGCGAGGAGAGCGCCGATGTACGGCAGCACGTCGGCCATCCCCGCGAAGAGCGACAGCGCGAGCGCGTTCGACACGCCCGCGATCGTGAGGACGGCGAACGTGAAGACCGCCATGAGCAGCGACGTGATCACCTGCCCGCGCAGGTAGCCGCCGACGATCGTCTCGAGGTTCAGGAGCACGCGAGAAGTCCGCACGTGGTAGTCGCGCGGCAGCATCGCGAAGAGAGCGCCGCGCATGCGATCGCGATCGAGCATGACGTAGAGCGCCAGGAAGAACGCCGTGGCGGCGTACGCCGCGATCTCGATGACCTTCGGCCCATAGGAGAGACCGAGCTCCTGGGCCTTTGTTCCGAGGTCACGCGGATGGAAGGCGCGCACCGACGCGGCCAGCGACACTCCGAAGCTCGAGCCTTCGAGCATGCTCGCGGCTCTCTCCTGGATCTTCGGAAAATCGGTCGCCACCTCCGAGAGCTGGGCTACGAGCTTCGGTAGCGTGAGGGCGCAGAAGCCGCCGCCGAGCACGAACAGAGCGCCGAAGACGAGCGCGATCGCGTGGCCGCGGGCGAGGCCGCGCTCTCCGAGCTTCGCGACGAAGGGGTTCAGCATTCCGACGATCATCAGCGCGACGACGATGACGAGGAGAATTTGCCAGAGCTGGAGGAAGAGCCAGACGGCAGCGGCGGTGCCGACTGCAGTGACCGCCGAGCGCACGCTCAACTCCACGCGGATCAACCTCGGGACCTTCACGACGACGCGGTCGAGCAAACGCCGCGCCAGGTCGCCGCAGACGATATTCGCGCCGGATGCGTCCGATCAGACGGTGGATCGAAAGCGATCCGCTTTGCGCCTGGCGCGCAAAGACGCCCCGGAATTGGCCAATGATTCCTTTTGCCACATCCTGTCACCCCACTTGCATACCTGACTCCATGGCCCGCACCTCTCTGTTCGACCAGCTGCGTCGGAGCATTCGCCTCGCCCACACCTCCGAGCGCACGGGCCGTCCGGCCGACGAGCTCGCAGAGATGGGACGTGAGCACGCCGTCAGCCGGCGCAACATGCTCCGCGGCGCTGCCGGCGTCACCGCGACGGCCCTCGCGAGCTCCGCGCTCGGAGGCTGCGCCGCGGATGCGAGCGGCGGCGGGATCGAGGGCACGCTCGGCCAAGCGCGCTCCGCGCTCCCGCAGGCGTCGGGCAGCGTCGCGATCATCGGCGCAGGGCTCGCTGGTCTCGCGTGTGCCTACCAGCTGAAGAAGTCGGGCCTCACCGCCACGATCTACGAAGCGAGCACCCGCGCAGGCGGCCGCTGCTACTCGATGGGCGGCCAGTTCGCAGGCCCCGTCACCTTCCCTAACCAGGTGGTCGAGCGCGGCGGCGAGCTCATCGACACCGCGCACGCGACGATGAAGGCCTACGCAAACGAGTTCGGCCTCTCGCTCTACGACATCGGCAAGGATCCCGGCGCGGTCTTCTACCGCGTCGGCGGCGTGACCTACCCCGAGAGCCGCATCGTCGATGAGTACCGGATTCTCGTCGACGCGATGCGCGACGACCTCCGCACCATCGGCTCGCCTACCGCCGCGGCGTTCACGGCGACAGAGGCCACGCTCGATCGCATGAGCCTCCGCGAGTACCTGCGCACGCGCAATGCGCCGCCGGTCATTCGCGCCGTCATCGACGTTGCTTACACGATCGAATACGGCCTCGACGCCGACCAGCTCTCCTGCCTCTCGTTTCTTCTCTTCATCCACGCCGACCGCCGCGCGAAGTTCGCGCCCTGGGGCGTGTTCTCGGACGAGCGCTACCACATCGTCGGCGGCAACCAGCAGGTCGCCGTGGGCCTCGCCAACCGCCTCCCCGGCCAGATCCAGTACGGCCGCATGCTCCAGAAGGTCGCCAAGCTCAGCGACGGTCGCATCCAGCTAACCCTGCTCGAGGGTACGACGACGCGCACGGTCCAGCACGACGCGGTCGTCCTCGCGATCCCGTTCTCGGTGCTCCGCGACGTCCAGCTCGACGCGAGCCTGAACCTCCCCGCGCTGAAGCTCCGCGCCATCCGCGAGTTCCACCTGGGAACGAACTCCAAGATGATGATTGGCTTCTCCTCGCGCCCCTGGGCCGAGCAGGGCGGCAACGGCGCCGCCTACTCCGACATGACGAACCACCAGACGAACTGGGAGACCAACTCGATCAACGCGACCACGACGCGCGGCATCCTCACCGACTACTCGGGCGGCGCTCGCGGCGCCTCGCTCGATCCCTCGAAGGTGCAGTCGCACGCGGCGGCGTTCCTCACCGACCTCGACAAGATCTACCCGGGCGCCAACCAGGCCGCGACGCGCGACAAGCGCGGCAACATCCTCGTCCACCTCGAGGCCTGGCCGCGCAACCCGCTCACCAAGGGCAGCTACTCCGCGAACCACCTCGGGTACTTCACGACGATCGCCGATCAGGAGGCCGTCCCCGTCGGCAACCTGTTCTTCGCCGGCGAGCACACGAGCTCGTTCTACGAGTGGCAGGGCTTCATGGAAGGCGCCGCGCTCTCCGGCCTCCGCGCCGCGGGCGAGGTCGGCGCGCTGCTCGCAGGCAGGAGGTAACGAGCGCAGAGCCCGGTCAGACCGGGATGACGCCGCGGCGCTTGTGCGGGCGCTCCACCTTCTTGTGGCGCGCCAGCTCGAGGCCCCAGGCGATCACCTTGCGCGTGTCGCGCGGGTCGATGACCTCGTCGATGAGCCCCCAGCCCGCGACCTTGTAGATGTCGATGTTCTTCTGGATCATGTCGACGACCTGCTTCTTCACCTCGGGCGGCGGCTCCATCCCGCCGAACAGCTTCTTGCCGGCGATGCCGACCATGCCCTCGGCGCCCATGACGGAGATCTCGCCCGTCGGCCACGACACGATGAGATCCGGCTCGTAGGCGCGGCCGCACATGACGTAGTAGCCGGCGCCATAGGCCTTGCGGACGACCACGGTGATCTTCGGCACGGTCGCCGCGCTCATGATGTGCATCATCTTCGCGCCGTGGCGGATGATGCCCGCGTGCTCGACCTTCGAGCCGACCATGAAGCCGGGCACGTCCTGGAGGAAGACCAGCGGCACGTTGAACGCATCGCAGATCTGCATGAAGCGCGACGCCTTGTCGGCCGAGTCGTTCTCGAGGATGCCGCCGAGCCAGTTGGGCTGGTTGGCGACGATGCCGACGCTCTTGCCGCCAATGCGCGCTAGGCACGTGATGATCGAGCGCGCGAACTTCGGCTTGATGTCGAAGATCTCGCCGTGGTCCACGATCGCGCGGATCAACTTGTACATGTCGTACGGCTTGCGCGTGGACTCCGGGAGCAGATCCAGCAGCGACTCCTCGCGACGATCGATGGGATCGGTCACCGGAAGATCGGGCGGGAGCTCGTCGCAGTTGGACGGGAAGTACGAGAGGTACTTCTTGCAGGCATCGATGCAGTCTGCATCCGTCGCGAACTCGCCGTCGCCGACGCCGCTCACCTCGGAGTGGACCTTCGAGCCGCCGAGCTCCTGCTCCGCGATGTCCTGACCGGTGACGGCCTTGACGAGCGCGGGGCCGGCGAGCGCGAGGCTGCCGACCCCCTTCATCATCGGAACGTAGTCGGCGAGGCCCGGGATGTACGCGGTGCCCGCGGCGCCAGGGCCGACCATCGCGGCGACCTGGGGGACGACGCCGCTCATGTGGACCTGCTCGCGGAAGAGGTGCCCCGAGCCGGCGAAGAGCGAGATCATGTCGGGGTGGCTGGAGCCCGGGTCGATCCGCGCACCGCCAGAGTCGACGAACCACACGATCGGCCAGCGACCGCGGAGCGCCATCTGGCGGAGGCGCGTGACCTTCTCCTCGCCGGTGTAGCCGATGCTGCCGCCCTTCACGGTGAAGTCGTAGGCGGCGCAGCACACCATGCGTCCGTTCGACTTGCCGAAGGCGGTCACGACCGCGTCGGCGACCGGCTTGTCGGTGCCGGCGGGTCCGGCGGCGAGGCCCATCTGTGTGCCGTGCGCGCCCAGCTCGAAGTAGACGGCGTCGTCGAAGAAGCGATCCATGCGCTCGCGGGCGGTGAGCTTGCCTCGCTCGTGCTGCTTGGCGACTCGCTCCGCGCCGCCCATCTCGCGGACCTTCGCGCGTCGGGCCTCGAGATCCGCGACCAGTTCTCGCATGTTCATGGGCGAGATGTTTCGCATACGAAACGTTTCCGTGCAAGCCACCTACGGCGATGCACCGGCCAGACTCGGAGAGTTTCGCGCGAGCGGCGCCTTAGCACCGCGCGCATCGATGGGACGCTCAGGCCGGCTTCGGGACGAACAGCTTGCAGCCACCCTCGGGGTTGATCGGCCCCTTCACGACCTTGCACGACCCGCACGCGTTCGGGGCCGCGGGTACGTACTGAGCGCAGACCGAGCACTTCTTCGACATATCGGCGGCAACCTCGACGTAGGCCGCGGTCTGCGAGCGGATGGCGACGTCGGCGGGCGCGAGCCCGGTCACGTCCTCGCAGCTCGCCTTCTTCGAGCAGCCGAGGAGAAATCCGGGAACGACGGCAGCGGCGGAAAAGACGGCGAGGTGCCGCAGGGCTTCACGACGATCGAGCTTGGGACGGTCCATAGGCGCGAGCATGGGGTCGTCCGGACGAAAAGTCCATGCGGCGAGCGCGCGATTGGCGAACTCGGAAGGCTACTTGCCCTTCCACACCGGCGGCCGCTTCTCGAGGAACGCCGTGAGGCCCTCGCGCGCGTCTTCCGTGCCCAGGCACTCGGCGAGACGGTCACGGAGCAGCGGCAGAGCCTTCTCGAGGTCCATGTCGTCCTGCGCGGCGAAGGCCCGTAGGCCGAGCGCCACCGCGAGCGGGCTCTTCTTGGCGATCTCGCTCGCGAGGTCGTTCACGGCAGAGTCGAGCGCGTCGGCGCGAACGGCGCTGTTCACGAGGCCGATGCGCACGGCATCGGCGGCGGACAGCTTCTTCCCGAGGAGCATCATCTCGAGCAGCTCGCGGCGTGGCACGACGCGCGCGAGCACGGCCATGATCATCATCGGGAAGAGCCCGACGTTGATCTCGGGCGTACCGAGCTGGGCGTCGACGTCGGCGATCGCGAACGTCGACGCAGCGACGAGCCCGAGGCCGCCGCCCATCGCCGAGCCGTTGACCCGCGCGATGATCGGGAGCTCGGTTCGCGTCATCGCGAGGAGGAGGTCGGCGTAGTCGCCCTTGTGAGGAAGCACCGGGTCGTCGGCCGCGCCGCCGGTCATCTGTGCGAAGTCGCCGCCGGCGCAGAACGCCTTGCCGTCGCCGGTGAGGACGATCGCGCGGACGTCGCCGGCGGCATGCGCATCGTCGATCGCGTAAAGGAGCTCGTTCACCATCTGCGGGCCGATGGCGTTGCGGCGCTCGGGGTTGTTGAGGACCACGATCCGCACCCCGAAGTGACTGCCGGTCGAGACGCGGATCTTCGAAAATAGGCGCGTGGGGGGCTTGGTTTTCGACCACATGCGCGGACTCTACGCCGTGGCGACGGGCAACGGGGTCGTCTTCGGTGTCGGCTTCCACTGGTCGAGACCGAGGATCTGCCGCGTCTGCTCGACGGTGGCGACCTTGCGCCCGCAGTCGCGAACCATGCGCGCGGCGACCTCGACGAGCTGGCCGTTCGACTGCGCCATCTCTCCACTCGGGAGGTAGAGGTTGTCCTCGAGCCCTGCGCGGATGTTTCCGCCGAGCGCGAGCGCGGCGCCGATCATGCGCCAGCCGCACTTCGAGATCCCGATGACCTCCCACTCGCTGCCGGCGGGCATGATCTTCGTCTGCAGCTGGAGGCTCTCGACGAGCGGCGGGATGCCGCCGAGCACGTTGAGGATGAACGAGAACTGGAGCGGCTTCTTCAAGACGCCCATGTCGAGGAGCGGCCAGATGCCGTGCGTGTGCCCCGTGTCGAAGCACTCGAGCTCGGGCTTCACGCCCGCCTCGTTCATGGCCTCGAGGAGCTTGATGATCTTCGCGTACGTATTCGGAAAGATCATGTCGAAGACGAAGCTCTTCCGGTTCTCGGAGTACTTCGAATAGTTCATCGTTCCCATGTTGAGCGCGCCGATCGCGGGGCGGCTCTCCTTCAGGTACGTGCACTGATCGGACACGTCCTCGAGGATGGTGCCGGTCGAGAAGTTGAGGAGGATCGGGCAGCGCTTCTGGATCTCCTCCTTGATGGTGGCGAAGACCTTGGGGTCGAAGGTCGGCGAGCCGTCCTCCTGGCGCGCGTGGATGTGCACGACCGAGGCGCCCTGGTCGTAGGCGCGCTTGGTCTCCTCGGCGATCTCGACCGCGCTGTACGGAATGCCCGTGCACTGCTTGCGATTTGCGAGCACGCCCGTGACGGCGCAGGTGATGACGCAGAGATCGGGGTCACGCGTGAACGTCGTGGGATTGCTCATCGTCATCTCTCCTCTTTGCCTGCGCCTGCGGCTCCGTTGCTCGAATCGGTCTGCGGTTCGCCCACGTCGCGGCGAACGATCTGCTTCACGCGCTTGGCGACCTTCGTCATGATCCGCATGAGATCGCGCATCTCCTGGACGGAGAGGCTCTCGAGCGCACCCTTGAAGATCTCCATTGGCTCGACCGGGATGTCGTCGGCGAGCGCTTTGCCCTTCGGCGTCAGCCTGATGTGGACGACGCGCCGATCCTCCTTCGAGCGCTCGCGGAGGACGAGGCCCTCACGCTCCATGCGATCGATGATGCCGGTGACGGTGCTGTTCTGCGCGCGGATCTTGTCCGAGAGCTCGGAGAGCGAGAGGTCGCCCACCGTCTGCAGCAGCTTCACGACGGTGAGCTGCGGCCCGG
>JAYSXP010000534.1:0-27062 GCA_043717125.1 Polyangiaceae bacterium
ATAGAAGCGTGGCAGCCTCTCGCCGGGCTTCAGGCGCAGCTTCGTGAGGTCGACGAGATTGCTGTCGCCGAGGAGCGAGAGCTCGATGTCCTCCTGCTCGGGCCCGGTGTTGGTGACCTCGAGCATCACCTCGTAACGGCTCTTGTCGAGCGGGTAGCGGCGCACCGAGAACGCCGTGATGCCGACGTTGCGCGCCTCCCGCGCGCTGCCGCCGATGGGCAGGTACGTGAGCTTCACCTCGTCGGGGACGTGCACCTTGCCGGACGCATCGATGGCGTCGCCGAGACGCCCGTCGGAGACGACGACGATCTCGGCGTTCTCGAGCCCGCGTACCGAGTCGATCGCGAAACGGAGCGCTCGAGGAAAATCGGCGCGAGCGTCCGTCGCCTTGATCGAGTCGAGCGCTCGTTCGAGCTCGGAGGTGTCGCCGCTCATCGGACCGAGCGGCGTGATCGCCGCGTCCATCTGCGCGACGAGCATGCGGTCGGAGCCACCGAGACCGCGGATGACCTTCTTGACCTCCTCCTTCGCCGCCCCGAGACGCGTCGGAGAGACGTCGGTCGCCTGCATCGACGCGCTCGCGTCGACGAGCACGACGAGGTTTCGCCCCTTGATGAGCGTCGCGGCGGCGCGCGGGTCTCCGAGCGCGAAGGCCAGAAGCGCCAGCAGCGCGAGCTGAACGAGGAGCGAGAGGAGGCGTTTCAGGCGCGAGAAGAGGCTCGTCGCCTCCTTGTCGCGGAGGATCTTCTCCCAGAGCTTCGAGAACGGCACCGCGACGGTGCGCCGCCGAAGCTTCAGGATGTAGAGCGCCGTCGCGAAGACCGCGGCAGCGCCGAAGATCGCAAGAAGCGTCGCGAAAGGAAGGCCGGCGAGGATCATGGTCGGCTCAGCGGAGGAACCCGCCGCGGCGGAAGACGCGCAAGATCAGGTCGTCGAACGGGACCGACACGTCGGCCTGGATGTAAGGCACCTGCTTCGAAGAGCAGAAGCGCTCGATCTCGGAGAGATACTCCTGGTAGGCGAGCTCGAAGCGCTCGAGCACCTTCGCGGTCACCGTCACCTCGCGCTCGTCTCCCGTCTCGCAGTCGTAGAGGAGCACGTCACCCGCGAGCTTCGGCTTCGCCTCCTGCTTGTCGACGACATGGACCACGAACGGGTCGAACTTGTTGTAGCGGAGCACGTTGATGCCGCGCTCGAAGCCGTGCGGATCGTAGAGATCGCTCGCGAGCACCACGAGCCCACGCTTCTTGTTCTGCGCGACGAAGGACTTGAGCGCGTCCTCGAGGTTCGTCTGTCCGTCGGGTCGGAGCTCCTTCAGGAACCGGAACACCTTGAAGATGCGCGCCTTGCCGCGCGTCTGAGGCATGCGGCCCATGACCTTGTCGGTGGTCGAAGAGATGCTCACCCGATCGAGGTTCGCGAGCCCGACGTATGCGAGCGCCGCCGCGACGCGCTTGGCGTAGCGGAGCTTCTGCGCATCCGCAAAGCCCATCGAGGTCGACGTGTCGACGATGAGGTAGATGGCGAGATCCTCCTCTTCCTCGAAGAGGCGAAGGAGGAGGCGATCGAAGCGCTGGTAGACGTTCCAGTCGAGGTAGCGAAAGTCGTCGCCCGGCTGGTACTCGCGATGGTCCGCGAATTCGACGCCCGCGCCCGTCTTCTTCGTGCGCCGTTCGGCCCGCATGCGGCCGGCGAACACACGCTTGCTGACGAGCGCGAGGTAATCGAGCTTTCGCTGAAAATTGTCGTCGAAGAGGTCGTCACCCTTGCGGGGCGCGACCGGCCTACCCCCCTTCCCCGCGAAGACGCGGGGAACCGCACCGAGTACCGAATCGAGGAAGCCCATCAGGACAGGCCGACCTGCGCCTCCGCCTTGCCCGCCTTCGTCTCCGGAAGCGCCTTGAGGATCGCGTCGACGACTTGATCCGTTTTCATGCCCTCCGCCTCGCCCTCGAAGTTGAGCAAGACGCGATGGCGGAGCGCCGGGAGCGCGACGGCGCGAACATCGTCGATGCTTGCGGCGAAGCGCCCCTCGAAGAGCGCGCGGATCTTGGCGGCGAGCAGCACCGATTGGGCGCCGCGCGGCGAGGCGCCGAAGCGGACGAAGCGCTTGCAGATGTCCGGGGCGTCCGGGCCGTCGGGGTGCGTCCCCTGCACGACGCGGACCGCGTAGTCCTGCACGTGGCGCGCAACGGGCACGCGGCGAACGAGGCTCTGCATGCGGAGGATGTCGTCACGGTGCAGGACGGGCGTGCGCTCGGTGCGCGCGGCGCCAGTCGTGAGGTCGAGGATCGCGTGCAGCTCCTCGCGGTTCGGAAACGGCACATGGAGCTTGAAGAAGAAGCGATCGAGCTGCGCCTCGGGCAGCGGATACGTACCTTCCATCTCGAGCGGGTTCTGCGTCGCGAGGACGACGAACGGCTCGTCGAGCACGTGCGTTCGCGTGCCGACGGAGACGCGGTGCTCCTGCATCGC
The DNA here is from genome assembly GCA_043717125.1 of Polyangiaceae bacterium. Classification (GTDB taxonomy): domain Bacteria; phylum Myxococcota_A; class Polyangia; order Polyangiales; family Polyangiaceae; genus Labilithrix. The sequence goes on from JAYSXP010000534.1 coordinate 2,476, forward strand.
CTCGAGGAGCGCGCTCTGCGTCTTCGGCGTGGCGCGGTTGATCTCGTCCGCGAGGACGATGTTCGCGAAGATGGGTCCCTTCCGGAACTCGAACACCTTGCCGCCCGCCTGGGTGTCGTCGATGACGGTGGTGCCAAGGATGTCGGCGGGCATGAGGTCGGGCGTGAACTGCACGCGCGAGAACTGAAGGCTGAGCGCCTCGGCGAGCGTCTTGACGAGCATCGTCTTGCCGAGACCGGGCACGCCTTCGAGGAGCGCATGACCGCCGGCGAGGAGGCACATGAGCACGCCGTCGACGACGGACTCGTTGCCGACGATCGTTTTCGCGATCTCATCCTTCAGCGTCGCGATGGACTTGCGGAAGGCATCGACCTCGGCGCGGACATCATCTGATTCGGTCATTTCATCTCCAAAAACGAGAGCACAGAGGTCGAAAAAACGGCGTCACGGGCCGGCCGGCGGCGCAGGCGCGGGCGCCGCTCCGCCGCCTTCTTCGCGCGGCCGGATCAGCTGGAAGTAGCGACGGACGTAGAACCGGTAGCCGCCGGGGATCTCGTCCTTGTTGAGCGCCTCTTCGGCGACCGTGTGGTACTCGCGATAGACCTTCTGGTAGCCGCGCGACGCGAAGCCGCGCTCCGCGGCGCCGAGGATGACCTCGCTGCGGCTGCCGCCCTGGCCGGTGTCGTTGCCCTGGACCTGCGTGTCCTGCACGCCGACCTTTGGATTCGTCGCGCCGCCCTGGACGTTGCCGTCGTGACCGGTGCCCCAGCCAGGACCCTTACCCGCCTGGCCGCCTTGACCGCCGGGCTGGCCGCCCTGCCCGCCAGGCGCGCTCTTGCTCGCGCTAATCATCAGGACCTTTTCGCCGTTCGGGCCGAGGATCCAGGTCTCGCCTCCGCCTTGCCCTGGTCCTTGTCCCTTGCCTTGTCCTTGACCCTGACCTCCGGCCTGCTGCCCCTGCCCCTGACCTTGACCTTGACCTTGACCCTGACCTTGACCTTCCTGGCCTTCGCCTTCCTGGCCTTGGCCCTGCTGGCCCTGACCCTGGCCCGCACCTTGCCCCTTTTGACCCTGACCGCCCTTGCCTTGGGCCTTCTGCTGAAAGGTGCGGAGCCGGCCCATCTGACCCTGACCGCCCTGGGACTGCTGGCGCATCATCTCGCGGAGCTCCTGGAGCTTCTGCCGGAGCTGCTCTTTCTCCTCCTGGGTCATCTCTTCCTTCGCCATGCGGTTGAGATCCTGCGCGGCGTCGTCGAGATCCTGCGCGCTCATCCCGAGATCCTTCATCAGGTCCTCGGCGGCCTTCTGGAGCTCGCGGTCGAGACGATCGAGCTCGCGCTGCGTCTTCTGCTGCTGCTCAGCCTCACGATCGAGCCGCTCGAGCTCGCGCTCCTTCTTTTGAAGGAGGCTTTTTTCCTGCTCGTTCTGGCCTGCGTCACCCATCTTCTGCTTCTGTTTGAGCAGATCCTGCTTCAGCTCTTCGCGCTTGTTGTTCAGCGCCTCGGCGCGCTTCGCCTGATCCTCGCCTGCCTTCTTGAGCGCCTCGCGCATCTTCTCGAGCTGCGCCTTGTCGACGCCCTTGCCCGTCTCGCGGAGCTTCTTCGCGAGGTCGTGCATCGCCTTCTCGGCTTCGCTCAGGTTCTTGTTCTCGAGCGCCTCGCCTGCGGGCTTGGTCAACTCGCTCTTCTTCAGCTCTTCGCCCATCTTCTTCAGCGCTTCCTCGAGCGCCTTCGAATCGGCCTCGCGGCCCTGCATGAGGCGGTCCTCGAGCTGCTGCATCTTGCGGAAGGCTTCGGTGCGGTCGAGCCGCTTGTTCGCGAGATCCTCGATGAGCTGGTTGAACTCCTGGGTGGCTGCCTTGGCCTCGTCTGTCTGCATCCGCTGGTCGATCTCGCGAAGGAACTCGCGCATCGCGTCGAGATCGTCGGCGGTGACGTCGACCGCGTCGATCGTCTTCGCGGCGAAGACCGGCTGGTGCTTGCGAATCTCGAACGCCGAGATCGCCGCGATCGCTCCGAGCATCACGAGCAGGTACGGCCACTCGTTTGGAACGCGCATCGGCACGGCACGCCGCGGGTCGACCCTGTCGGCGTGCGCGACCGCGTCGTCGATAGCGGCCATCATGAAGGCCGTGCGGTCCGCCGACGGCAGCTCGCCGAAGGAGAGAGCGCTCGACAAACGATCGGCGAGGCCGTGGAAGCGATCGAGGGCGACCGCTCCGGCGCGGCGCGGAAGCGCGCGCGTGTAGGCGATGACGGCGACCACCAGGACCTGAACGCCCGCCACGATGAGGCCGATCCGGGCGAAGCGCTCCGGCACGACCCCCGCCTTGCGAAGAATAAGAAGAAAGGCAGCCGCGACGAGGCCTGCGGCGAGGGCTTTGGCGCCCAGCTCGAGGGCGCGCCGGGTTCGGAGGCGCGCCTCGGCACGGCGTGCCTGGCGTTCGATGACGTCCAGCACCAGGGGCTCGCTCTTGGCGTTCATTCCTCGCACCATCGGTTTCGACGTTCGACCCGTGACAAAGTTCCCTCGCGAGCACGACTTGCGAGGTTCTCGAGAAAGGAGCTCGCCGACCGCGTGTCCGCACCATGGTAGCAGCCCTCAGCACGGGCTGGGGCGACTGGAAGTACGCGCGGCTGCGGCGATTTCATTCCCGCACGCCGAAAGTCACCTCTAGGATAGGGGGCCGTGACGGCCCCGCGCGCGACGCTGCCCGAGCTTCCGAAGGTCGAGCTCGAGACCTTGCGGGAGACACGCCTTGCCGAGGGCGGCTTTCTGGCCGTGCGACGTACAGACGTCGTGGCGATCCGAGCCGGCGCGCGTTCTGCGGCCTTCGCCTATGACGTGGTCGACCGGCGCTCCGTGGATGCCTCGGTCATCGTGGCGCATCACGTGGAGGGTGGGCGTGTCCACGTGTGGTTGCGGTCCTGCATCCGACCGCCGCTCGCGCTCCGTACCGAACCGATGACGGCTGTGCTCTGGGAGGTCGCCGCGGGCCTCGTCGAGCCCGGCGAGAGCCCGCGCGCCGCGGCGGCCCGCGAGCTCGCGGAGGAGCTCGGATTTCGTGTGGCGGAGAGCGCGCTCGCACGGCTTGGGCCCTCCGCGCATCCGGCGCCCGCACTCATCGCCGAGGTTCACCACTTCTTCCACGTCGAGGTCGATGCCTCGTCGCGCGGCGATCCGGCTGGCGACGGCTCGCCACTCGAGGCGGGGGGAATGATCGTGAGTCTTCCTCTCGAAGAAGCCCTCGCTGCGTGTCGCCGCGGAGAGATCCCCGACGAGAAGACCGAGCTCGCCCTGCGGCGCCTCGCGGAGACGCGCGCATGAAGGTCGCCGTCGTCCAGAAGCGGACCACGTACCGCAAGTTCGTCGTCGAGGAGCACGACCCGCTGCTCGCCCGTCTTCTCCGCCGTCACGATCCGACGGTCATGCGGCTTCGCTCGTCGCACGAAGCGCACGAGGAGACGGTGCGCGAGGTCGATCGCGCGCTCGACGAGCTCGGCGCCGACGTCGTGTTCCGCGGCGGACCCCGCGGGCGAATTCCCGCTCGCGTCGACCTCGTGATCACGATCGGCGGCGACGGCACGCTGCTCGCTGCATCGCACCAGATCGGCGACGGCATTCCCCTTCTTGGGATCAACAGCGCCCCCGATCACTCGATCGGCTTCTTCTGCGGGGGCAAGCAGGGCAACGTGCTCTCGACGCTCCGGCGCGCCGTCGACGGGCGCCTGCCGCGCAGCGAGCTCACGCGCATGCGCGTCGATCTCAACGGCAAGACGCTCCACGCGCGCATCCTGAACGAGGCGCTCTTCTGTCACGCGTCGCCCGCGGCGACGTCGCGCTACATCCTCCGCGTGACGCGCGGCAACGGGAAATTCGTCGAGGACGACCAGCGCTCGAGCGGCATGTGGATCGGGCCGGCCGCCGGGTCGACGGCCGCGCAACGAAGCGCCGGCGGCAAGGTGCTCCCGCTCGGCTCACGACGCGTCCAGTACGTCGTGCGCGAGCCGTACCACCCCATCGGAAAGCGCTCTCGCTTCTCGGTCGGCCTCCTCGACGAGGAAGGCAAGCTCACGCTCCGCAGCAAGATCCGCGACGGGCGCGTCTTCATCGACGGCCATCGCATCGTGCACAACGTGACGATCGGCGACGTCCTCGTCATGCGACGCAGCGCCGAGAGGCTCACCGTCCTCGGCCTTGCCACGAAGAGACGCACCTGACGCATTGCGTCATGCGGCGCCTCGATTGTCAGCGGCCCATCACAATCGCGCGCTCCGGTCGTAAAGAGTCGACTAAGCGAGGGGAGCGCATTATTTCCGGCCCTAGATGGGTTTCGAAGTCATCGGCACCGGCCACTTTGTCCCGGGCGAGCCCATCACGAACGCGGCCCTCGCGCGCGTCATGGACACGTCCGACGAGTGGATCTTCCAGCGTTCGGGCATCCGGCAGCGCCACTTCGCCGGCGAGGGTCAAGGCGCCAGCGATCTCGCGCTCGAGGCCGCCAAGCGCGCGCTCGAGATGGCGAACATCAAGGCGACGGACCTCGATTACATCCTCTTCGCCACGATGACCCCCGACTACGTCTTTCCGGGGTCGGCCGCCGTCCTCGCCGCCAAACTCGGGCTCGAGGGCACGCCCGCCCTCGACATCCGCCAGCAGTGCGCGGCGATGATCTTCGCGCTGCAGCTGATTGACGGCCTCATCAAGGGCGGCGCGGCCAAGACCATCCTCTTCGTCGGTGCGGAGGCCCACGCGGGCTTCATGCCATGGGAAGACTGGGACATCGTCGAGGGCAAGCGCGTCGGCGAGCCCACGCCCGAGGCGCGCGCCCGCGCAAACGAGCACCGCGCGCTCGCTGTGCTCTTCGGCGACGGCGCCGGCGCGATGATCTTCCGCGCGACCGATCGCGACGCAGGCCTCGTCGCCGCGAAGGTCCACACCGACGGTCGCTACGCCGAGACGCTCTACGTCCCAGGCGGCGGCTTTCGAACGCGCCCCTACTGGAAAGCGACCCACTTCGACGAGCAGGCGCACATCCCGCGGATGGACGGGCGCGAGCTGTTCAAGTTCGCGGTCACCAAGCTGCCGCAGACCGCGCGCAAGCTCTGCGAGGACACGAAGACGCCGATCGAGTCGATCGACTGGTTCCTCGCGCATCAGGCCAACGCGCGCATCAACAACTACGTGCGCGAGCACCTCGGCGTTCCGCCCGAGAAGATGCCGATGAACATCGACCGGTTCGGCAACACCAGCGCGGGCACGCTGCCGATCCTGATCGACGAGTGCACACGCGACGGAAAGCTGCAGAAAGGCGAGCTCAACATGATGCTCGCCCTCGGCGCCGGCATCCATTGGGGTTGCGCGCTCGTTCGCTGGTAAGCGCGCGAGATCACCAGCCTAGCGACGCGCCCGGGGCATGCTAAATTTGGCTCCATGAAGCTTCTTCGCACCTCCTTGCTCGCTGCTCTTCTCGCGGGAGCTTCAGCGTCCGCGGCGCTCGTGGCGACCGACGCGCAGGCCTCGGTGTCTATCGCGGTCGCGTTCGACGCGCTCGTGAAGGACGCCGACACGGTGGGTGTCGTCACTCCGGTCGAGTCGAAGAGCGTATGGGAAGAGGGCCGCATCTACACGTACACCCGCGTCAAGGTCGAGCAGGGCATCGCGGGCGAGCTCGGCACCGGCGGCGAGGGTTGGGTCCGCACGATGGGAGGCGTGGTCGGAAAGATCGGCCAGCTCGTCGACGGCGAGCCGGTGTTCACCGCCCACAAGTCGTCGCTGGTCTTCCTGCGCAAGTTCAAGCTCTCGGGGCAGTGGGAGGTCTCCGCGCGCGCGCAGGGGCAGTACCCGATCATCCTCGACGACAGCGTCACGGACACGACGCGCAGCCGCCGCGTGATGAGGTCCGGCGTCGTCGGCGTGCTCCTGCCCCCGAAGACCCCGAGCCCCACCGAGACGGTGACGGCAGGACCTCCCGCGGCTCCCGGCACCCCCACGAAGACGGACCCCAACGGGCCCACCGCCGAAGCCACACCGAAGGCCCGTCTCGCCGGCGAGGTCCTTCACGACCGCTCCCTCGAGGACGCCACGCGCGAGGTTGCCACGGCGTGGAAGAAGGCCCATCCCGTCGTCACGACTCCGCTTCCGAGCGACGCCAAGAAGTGAGCTTGGGCGTCTCCAGAAGAGCGCGCGCGCGGACCATCCTCGCGCTCGGCATCGCCGCGTCAGCGCTCGCGGTTGCGCCACGTGAGGCCTCGGCGTTCTGCCGCACGACGACGGTGCCGGTCGTCTCCGATTTCCAGCCCTCGCCGACGAAGTGCTGGGATCAGGGCAATCCGCTCTTCTGGCGGAACTCGTGCGTGGGCTACAGCGTGCAGCGGAGCGCGAGTCGCCAGGTCGCCTTCGACGACGCGGCGAACGGCATCTCCCGCGCCTTCACGAAGTGGACGGGCACGAGCTGCCCGACCGAAGGCACGGGCCGCTCGCGCGTGAGCATCGACGTTCGCGATCTCGGCCCGGTCGACTGCGGCGAGGTGAACTTCAACCAGAACGGCGCCAACCAGAACGTCATCGTCTTCCGCGACGACAAGTGGCCCCACAACGACTCGAGCAACACGCTCGCGCTCACCACGGTCACGTTCAACCCGGAAACGGGCGAGATCTACGACGCCGACATGGAGGTCAACACGCACGACCAGCGCGTCACGCTGCTCGACCCCGTCCCTCCCGACGGTTACGACTTCGCGAGCATCGTGACCCACGAGACAGGGCACTTCCTCGGTCTCGCGCACTCCGGGGACAACCGCGCCACGATGTTCGCCAGCTACACACCCGGCGCGACGGCGATGCGCAACCTCACTGCTGACGACGTCGCCGGCGTCTGCGCGGTGTACCGGCCCGACGGCGCGCGCGCCGTCCTCAACGGCAAGGTCACGCCGGGACCGCAGTGCGATCCCACTCCACGCCGCGGCTACACGAGCGCGTGCGAGGAGCCGAAGACGAAGACCTGCACCGGCTCGTCGCAGGTGGCAGCGGGCTCCCCGGTCACGCCCGGCTGGGTCGGCGTCGCGCTCGGGCTCGCCGGTGTGCTCGCGGCACGTCGCTCGCGTCGATCGCGTCGAACCGACGACGACTGAGGCGCCCCGTGGTAGACCGTCGGCTCGTCATGACGGCCGAAGTGCGCGAAAAACCGCTGTTGATCACGCGTGAGGACGAGCTCGATCGCGTCGCGCGCAGGCTCGCCAGGAGCCCGCGCGTCGCGTTCGACCTCGAATCGAACGGCATGCACGCGCACCGCGCGACCGCGTGCGTCATCCAGCTCGAGTGCGAGGGCGAGGTCATCCTCATCGACGCGCTCGCGACATCGCTCCTGCCGCTCGGAGACCTTCTCTCGTCGCCGGAGACGGAGAAGATCGTCCACGACGTCGCGTTCGACGCACGCATCCTCGCCGAGGCCGGCGTCAAGCTCGCCAACGCGCGCGACACGTCGCTCGCCGCGCGCATGCTGAGCATGCCGGCGACGGGACTCGCTTCGCTCCTGGAGAGCGAGCTCGGCGTCAAGATCGACAAGAAGATGCAGCAGCACGACTGGGGCGAGCGTCCGCTGACCCCGGCGATGCTCACGTACCTCGCCGGCGACGTGCTCCATCTCTCTGAGCTCGCCGACCGCCTCTTCGCCGCCGTCGCCGAGCGCGGCATCGCCGCCGAGGTCGAGGAGGAGACTCGCTACCGCCTCGCGCAGGCCATCGCCGGCGCCGGCGTGGACGACCCGCGCCCTTTCTACGTTCGCCTGAAGGGCATCGACCGCGTGCCCGCGAACGAGCTTCCGATCCTCCGTCACCTCGCGAGCATCCGCGAGCAACTCGCGCGCGAGCTGAATGTTCCTCCGTACAAGGTCCTCGGGCCTGACGTCCTCTTCGAGATCGCCCGCGCGAAGCCAGAGACGCTCGACGAGCTCGGACGCATCCGCGGTGCCCTCGGCGGGCGCCGCGCGCGATCGATCGCGAACGACATGCTGGACGCCGTCGCAGCAGGCATCGAGGACGAGACGATCCCCGAGGAAGAGCGCGTCTGGTTCGAGAAGGTCAAGGTCCCCGGTGTCATCCTGAGTGCGCGCCGCGCGCGCGAGCAGCGGCTCAACCGCTGGCGCAAGGACGAGGCGAAGAAGCGCGGCGTCGACGAGCAGGTCGTGCTGCCCGGCCACTGCTTGCAGGATCTCGCTGACGTGACGGAGCCCTCGCTGGACGCGATCGCGCAGGTCCCGGGAGTCGGGTCGTTCCGCGTCAAGCGCGACGGCGCAGGGCTCCTCGCGGCGCTCCGCGAGCTACCCGCCGCGCAGCTCGAGCTCGACGTATCCGAGTTGGAGCCCGCGCCGTGAACGGCGGTGACCTCCTCGTCGTCGCAGGCGAGGCCTCCGGAGATCGCGCCGGCGCCGCGGTGGTCGCCAACCTCCCCGCGGGATTACGCACCTTCGGCATGGGCGGCGCAGCCCTCGCGGCCGAGGGCGTCGAGCTCGTGGCCGATCTCCGTGACACCACCGCGCTCGGCGTCGCAGAGACTGCGCGACGAGCGTTCGGGGTCGCACGGGCCTACGCGCTGCTTCGCACGACGATCGTACTCCGCAAGCCTATCGCCGCCCTTCTTGTAAATTACACGGAGTTCAACGCCCGCCTCGCCGAGTCCCTATGGGCGAGTGGAACGCGCGTACTCTGGTACGGCGCGCCGCAGGTCTGGGCCTGGCGGAGCGGCCGTGCGGTTCCGCTCCGACGGCACCTCGATCGTATGGCCGTGATGCTGCCGTTCGAGGAGGCAATCTGGCGCGGCGTAGGCGTCGACGCGCACTACGTGGGGCATCCTTCGCTCGAGGAGATGAGAAGCGATCGCGTCGCTGCGCGTGAGGCGCTCGGGATGACACCGCGCGCGTGGGGCGTCGCGATCCTTCCGGGGAGTCGCCCCCACGAGGTCCGCCGTCTCCTCGAGCCGATGCTCCGGGGTTACGAGCGCGTACGGCGGGACCACGCCAGCGTCGACGCGCGTGTGCTCCTTGCGCCGAGCCTCGACGCGACGACGCGTGCGTGGGTCCAGGCCACCGCTGGTGCGGCAAGCGTCGACCTCGTCGAGATCGAAGCGCGAGCCGGCATGGGCGCCACCCTCCCGGCCTTCGACGCCGCGCTCTGCGCCTCCGGTACCGCGTCGCTCGAGTGTGCCCTCGCCCGCGCCGTTCCCGTCGTCTGCTACCGCGTAGGCTGGGCGACCGAGCTCGGCGCGCGCATGTTCGTGTCGACCCCGCACGTCGCGCTTCCGAACGTCCTCCTCGGTCGCCGTGCCTTTCCCGAGCTGCTCCAGCGCCAGGCAACCACGACGCGCATGAGCGAGGAGCTCGCGCGTGTGCTGGAGGAGCGCGAGTCGTTCCTGGGCCCCTGCGCCGAGGTCGAGCGAGCGCTCGGCGAAAAGAGGTCGGCGGCGCGCTCGGTCGCGCGCATGCTCGAGCCCTGGCTGGCCACGCGGGCCGCATGAGCGCACGAGGCGAAAGGGCAAAGGCACGCGCCGAGGCAGAGGCGCGCGCGAAGGCGAAGGCGGCGCGAGCGACAGCTCGTACCGTGACCGAAGCCGAGGAGGTTCTTGCTGCGCTGCCGGTCGAGCCCGAGTGGAGTCTCGCCGCTCTCTATGTGCTCGTCGCGATCTCGGTGGGGCTCCTCGGGGTGCGCTTCTACGCGGCGTTTCGCGTGGGCTTCGGCGACAGCGAGGCGCTCTATGCGTGTTGGGGGGCTCACCCTCAGCCCGCATTCCTCGATCACCCCGGGCTCGTCGGCCTCGTCGCGCGCGTGATCGGCGAGAACACGACTCCGACTCCGGTCCGCACGCACGCGATAACCTCGATCGTGGCGACCCTCGTACCGTGGCTCGTGTTCGTGGCGGGACGTGCGCTCGGTGCCGCACGCGGGCGCGCCGCGCTCGCCGGCCTGATCGTTGCCGTCATCCCGGAGACCGCGGTCGGCCTGTTCGCGCTCACGCCGGATCTGCTGCTCGCGATCGCCTGGCTCGGCGTCCTCGCGCTCGCGGGCCTCGCGATGCGCTCGACGGCAAGCGGCACGCGCTCTGCCGCGGCGTTCCTCGCCGCCGGGCTTCTTGCGGGGACCGCGTCTGCGGCCAAAGTTTCGGGGCTCCTCTTGATTGGGGCGCTTCTCGTGACCTATCTGTCCGTCGCGTTCTCGGACGCGGACCAGCGGGCGCGAAGCGCGGTGCGAACGATCTGGCCGTGGGCGGGGCTGGTCGCAGGCCTCATCGTGATCGTTCCGATCGCGCTCTACGAGTCGAAGACCGGCTGGCCGATGCTGCACCACCGCCTCGTCGCCACCCAGGGCGGCGCGGGCGTCGCGCTGCGGAACGTCGGCGCGCTCATCGGAGGGCAGCTCGGGTATCTCTCGCCGATCTTCGCCGTGCTGGCGGTGCTCGCGGCGGTCGACCTCGTGCGCGAGTGGCCGCGGGACGCCATCTCTCGCCTCCTCTACCTCTCCTTCGCGGTGCCGATCGTGCCGCTCGTCGCTCTGTGTCTATGGAGTCCGGTCGCGGAGCCTCACTGGATCGCACCGGCGCTCCTCGCGCTTCCGCTCCGCGTGGCGCTCCGTGAGGACGCGCAGCTGCGCATCTTCGGCGGGCGCCGCGTGTTCGTGGCCGGCGCAGCGCTCGCCGCGGCCTTCACGCTCGCGGCCCATGTCTGGGTGCTGGTGCCGGAGGCCGTACGATTGCTGCCGCAAGACGCCGACCCCAAGCTCGACATCGCGAGCGAGCTCTATGGCTGGCCGACGACGCTCGCGGCCGTGAAGGAGCAGATGGCCACCGCGGGTACGCCCTTCGACCCGGAGGGCCGTGAGGTCGTCATCGTCGGTCCTCACTGGACGGTCTGCGCGCAGCTCCAGGCCGGGCTCCCCGGGATCCGCGTCGGATGCGCCACACCGATCCCCGACGACTTCGATGGCTGGCTCCCGCGCGACCAATGGCGCGCCGCAGAGCACGTTCTGTTCGTGACCGACAACCGGTTTCCCGGTGACGGCGCCGAGCAGCTGCCGGCTCACGTGAAGGGCGCGCAGAGCCGCGTGAGGGTGTTACGCGGTGGGAGAACGGCGCGCGTGTTCGAGCTGTACCTCTACGAGCGGCGCGCGCAGGGATTGCTGTAGGGAAGAGCGTCGCCTGGTTCCGGCGGCGTCGGTGCGCCGAATCGCGCGGTCGATTCTCAGGCGGACGTCGTGGTCGGCCGCGGAGGCATCGCCGAGAGACCGGCATCGCGGATGAGCGCCATGTCGTCTTCCTCGTCGGGGTTCGGCGTCGTGAGGAGCTTCTCGCCGTAGAAGATCGAGTTGGCCCCAGCGAGCATGCACATCAGCTGCGCCTCGCGCGAGAGCGACGTGCGACCGGCCGAGAGGCGCACGCGCGCCTTTGGCATCAGGATGCGCGCGACGGCGATCATGCGGACGAGGTCGAGCGGGTCGACCGGCGGCATGTTCGCGAGCGGCGTCCCCTCGACGGGCACGAGCGCATTGACGGGGACGCTCTCGGGCTGCGGCTCGAGGTTAGCGAGCGTGCGGAGCATCTCGCAGCGGTCGTCGATGCTCTCGCCCATGCCGATGATGCCGCCCGAGCAGACCGTCACGCCGGCCTTGCGGACGTTCTCGAGCGTACGCAGGCGGTCGTCGAACGTGCGGGTCTTGATGATCGAGCGGTAGTTCTCGCGGCTCGTGTCGAGGTTGTGGTTGTACGCATCGAGGCCGGCATCGGCGAGGCGCTTGGCCTGTTCCTCGGTGACCATGCCGAGCGTCACGCACGCCTCGAGACCGAGCTCCTTCACGCCGCGGACCATCGTGAGGACGCGGTCGAACGCGGGACCGTCCTTCACCTCGCGCCAGGCGGCGCCCATGCAAAAGCGCGTGGAGCCGAGCTCCTTCGCGCGACGGGCGCTCGCGATGACGTGCTCGACATCGAGCATCTTTTCGGGGCCGACGTTGGTGTCGTAGTGGCTCGACTGCGGACAGTAGGAGCAGTCCTCGACGCAGCCGCCGGTCTTCACGCTGAGGAGTGTGCAGAGCTGGACCTCGTTGTCCGGGTGGTGCTGGCGGTGCACCGCGCGCGCCTCGTCGAGGAGCGGCAGGAGCGGACGGTCGTAGAGCGCGCGGACCTCGGAACGCGAGAATTTCTCGGTCATTACGCGGCGCACCCTACCCGAAATTGGCGGGCGCCGCCAAGCGCGGGTTCCGGCGCATTTTCGCGGGGCCCCAAACCCGAGTTGTGGGCCGGGCGTCCGCGGCGTAGGAAACGCGTATGCCCCGCCGTACCGTCCCCGCACTTGCGTTCGCGCTCTCCGCGTTCCTCCCGAACGCCGGCTGTGCCGAGGACGCCGAGGACGCACCCTTCGAGCTCCGCGGCGCAGAGGCCTCGGTGCGCGTCTCTCTCGAGCCCTTCCAGCTCACGATCCTCGACGCCCACGGCAACGCGGTGCTGCGCACGCTCACCGGCGGCGCGAGCGATGCCTACGGTAGCCCGAGCGCGACGCGCGACGACGGCATCGACAACGTGAAGATCATTCCAGGCTGGGATGCGTTCGTCCCCGACGAGAAGGCGTGGGCCCATGCGAGCGTCGCGAGCCTCCTCGCGCGCACCAGCACGAGCGCGTCTTTCGAGCTCCGAACCGACGAAGGAACGCTCACGGTCGCGGTGAAGCTCGAAGGCGCGAAGGTCACCCTCACCACGACGTCTCACTCGGACGAGCCGCACTGGAACAAGACGTCGCTCGCCTTCGCGCTCAAGCCAGACGAGCACTTCTTCGGCCTCGGCGAGCGTTTCGGCAGCGTCGACCACCGCGGGCTCTCGCTCTACTCGTGGGCCGAAGAAGGCGCGCTCGGCGGCGGAGAGGACAAGCCGCGCGACGAGGTCACGCCGTACCCGAACGGCCCTTCGATGACGTACTTTCCAGTGCCGTTCTTCATGTCGAGCGCGGGTTACGCGATGCACCTCGCCACGACGTACCGCACCGAGACGCACTTCGGCAGCGAGCGCCCGGACGCCTGGCGAGTGGCCGTCAACGATACGACTCTCGAGACCGTCGTGTATGTCCACGCCGATCCGCTCCGGTCGCTCGACGACTTCACACGCGACACGGGCCGGTCCTTCGTCCCCGCAACGTGGGTGTTCGGACCGCGACGCCGGGTGAGCAACGGACAGATGTTCATGGGCGTCGACGAGACAGTGCTCCTGCGGCAGAAGAAGGTGCCGACCACCGGGCTCGACGACGCCGTCCACCTCCTGCCGGGGCGCTCCGAGCTCGGTCGCGAGCCAGAGCTTCGCCAGTGGATCGACCGCGGTCACGCCGCGGGCTACAAGGTGATGGCCTACAACAACCCGTACGTGTCAATGACGATCGACAGGTCCGCGGACGACCTCGCGTACGGCCGTGACCACGGGCTCTTCGTGCTCACGCCCGAGGGGAAGATCGCCGAGACCTTCTTCATCTCCGGTCAGGCGCAGACGCTCGCCACCATCGATCTCACGAAGCCGGAGGCCGTCGCGTGGTTCCAGCAGCTCCTGCGCCGCTCCCTCGCGCTCGGCTACGACGGGTGGATGCACGACTTCGGCGAGTACGTTCGCCGGCCTTGGAAATTCGCCGACGGCAGGAGCGGTGAGGCGGTGCACAATCAGTTTCCCGTGCTGTCTGCCAAGGCTGCGCACGATCTGCTCGTCGCCGAAAAGAAGGATGATTTTCTCTTCTTCGTTCGCTCCGGTTACACCGGCACGGCGCAGTACGTTCCCGCGGTGTGGGGCGGCGATGCCGAGGCGACCTTCGACGACACGCAAGGGATCCCGTCGGCCCTTCGGAGCGGCCTGAACCTCGGCATGAGCGGCGTCCCGCTGTGGGGCAGCGACATGACGGGCTTCAAGTGCCTCACCGACTTCCCACGCGACAAGGAGGTCTACCTCCGCTGGGCGGAGCTCGGCGCCGTCTCCCCGATCATGATGGAGCAGAACGCATGCTCCAACCCGATCGGCGCGGCGCGCACGAAGTGGGTGCTCTGGAACGACCAGGAGACCATCGACGTCTACGGCGCGATGGCCCGTCTCCATACGAGGCTCGCGCCCTACTTCGACGTGCTCGCGCGCGAGTCGCATGCCACGGGCGCGCCCCTCATGCGGCATCCGTTCCTCTATCACCCGCGCGAGCCCGAGGTCTGGGCTGCCGAGAGTTCGTTCTACCTCGGCCCTTCACTGTTCGCGTCTCCCGTCGTCCACCGTGGAAGGACCTCGAAGGACACCTGGCTTCCGTCGGGCACGTGGGTCGACATGGACGATCGCACGGTCTACGAAGGCGGCAAGCGCGTCTCGATCCCGGCGCCACTCGCGAAGCTTCCGCTGCTCCTCAAGGACGGCGGCATCGTTCCGATGCTCGACGCATCGATCGACACCCTCGCTCCGGCGACGGACCCTTCGGTCGTCACACCGGCGACGGTCGCCGATCGGCTCGACGTCATCGTGGCACTCTCATCGGGCAAGGAGGCGCGCATCACGCTCGCCGACGGCACCGAGCTCGTCGCGCGTCGCCGGTCGGGCGCGAACGCCGCGAGCGGCTATCCCGTCGTGACCGCCGAACAGATCGCGATGTGCACCGGTAAGCCCGGCGGCGAGGGATGCCTCGTGGCGAACGAGGAAGGCGGCGTCTCGCGTCTCCGCATCACGACGCCTCTCGCGGCGGTCAACGACGTGGCGCACGAGGACGTAGAGCTTTCGGCGAAGGGCCCGCTCGCGCGGCGCATCCGCTGGGACGTCCTCCGCACGAAGTAGTCATGGGGGGACCTCCGGTCCCCTTCATTCGTCGGCGTCGCCGCCCGGATCCGAATCACGGCTGAACATGCGTCCGATCGTGTTGCGCCCGATCTCGAGGCGTCGTGCCGCCTCCGCCTTGTTGCCGTCGCAGGCGTCGAGCGTCGCCGTCACGTAGCGCCGCGTTGCCTCATCGAGCGTGAGCCCGAGCGGGACGGGCACAGCCGGGCCGGCGGCCCCTGCCCCGGCCGCGACAGCGACGGCGCCCCCGCCGGCCGCGGCGACGGTGGGCACCCGCGGCTTCCGCGCCCTCGGCAGGTGCGTCGTTTCGATGCGGCCGTCCGGCGCGAGCACCACGGCACTCTCGATCCAGTGCTCGAGCTCCCGCACGTTGCCTGGCCACGTATGGGTACGGAGCACGTTCATCGCGTCGGCCGAGATCTCCGGCCCGGGGCGCTTGTAACGCTTCGCGTACATGTCCGCAAAGTGCTGCGCGAGCTGCTCGATCTCCGAGACGCCCCGCGCGCGCAGGGGCGGGATCTCGATCTCGACGACGCGGATCCGATAGTAGAGGTCCTCGCGAAACTTCCCCTCCGCGACGAGGCGCTCGAGATCCTGATGCGTCGCGCATACGACACGAACGTCCGCGCTGAGGGACTGCCTTCCGCCGACGCGCTCGAACGTGCGCTCCTGCAGGAAGCGAAGCAGCTTGCCCTGCACGTCGTGGGGGAGATCGCCGATTTCGTCGAGGAAGAGCGTCCCGCCCTGCGCCGACTCGACCTTTCCGGGGACGCGTCGATCGGCGCCGGTGAATGCACCGCGCTCGTGCCCGAAGAGCTCGCTCTCCACGAGTGCCGCGGGCAGGGTCGTGCAGTCGACCGTCACGAACGAGCCTGCCTGGCGCGTCGAATTGACGTGGATCGCCCTCGAAAACAGGCCCTTTCCGGTTCCCGTCTCGCCACGAAGGAGCACGGTCGCATCCGTCTGTGCCGCGAGCGTCACGCGCTCGTACACGGCGCGCAGCTCCTCGCTGCGACCGACGATGCGGTTGAAGGGCCCGCGGAGCGTGAGGCCCGCGGTGGAGGGCTCCGCGGGACGCAGCGTGGTCAGCGAGAAGGCGCGCGCGATCTGCGTCGCGAGCGCGACGAGGTATTGCTCGTCCTCGGCGTCGAAAGCGCCGCTTGCGCCCTCGACCGACGGTGCGCGATTGAGCACCTGCACGACGCCGCGCACGGGCCCACCGGCCTCCTCGCGGATCGGCACCGCGAGGATCGCGCGTGTCGTGTAGCCCGTCGCTTTGTCGACGGACGAGTCGAAGCGTGAGTCCGTTGCGGCGTCGGCAATGCGCACCGACTCACCGGTGCGCGCGACCCATCCGGCGAGACCACGGCCGAGCGGCAAGCGTAGCGCAGGCAGCTCGGGCAGGACGGCAACGCGGCTCACGAGGTCACCATGCTCGGCGTCGACGAGCCAGATCGTCGCCCGCTCGGCCGCGAGCGCCTCGGCGACGCGCTCGCATGCGGTCTTCAAGAGCGCGTCGAAATCCACCTCGCGCGTCAGCAGTGACGCGAGGTCGACGAGCAGGGAGAGACGGTTGACGCGATTCACGTGGAAGGCTTGGGGCGCGACGGAAGCGTCCTCGCCCGTGACGGGCGGAAGAAGCGTACCTCTTCCGAAGGTAGCGTTCGACATGGCGTCATGCATGCGAATCGTCACCTTTCAGGCCGCTCGCCTTCCCACGAAAGGGACGCCGAGGTCGAGCACCATCCCCTCTCGAGCCGCGACGCTCGAGGCGAAGAGCGACTGCGCTCCCGCCTCGAAGTCTGCGACCTGCGCGTCGGTCCGCATCGGGTCGTGGTGAAAGAGCACGAACTTGCCGACGCCGCAGGAGCGCGCGAGCTCGGCGCCCTCGACGTAGGTCGAGTGACCCCAGCCCACCTTCGTCTTGTACTCCTCCGGCGAGTACTGCGAGTCGTAGACGAGGACGTCGGCGCCCTCGGCGAGCTTCTTCAGCGCCGGGTCGACGCACGCGTAGTGCTCGGTGTCCGTCGCGTAGACGAGGCTCCTCCCCTCGTGCTCGATCCGATAGGCGACGACCCCACCCGGGTGGTTGCCCTTCGCGACACTGACCTTCGCCTCGCCGACGTCGAACGTCTCGCCGAGCGTGACCTCGCGTGTCGCGAGACGCGCGCCGATCTCGTCGAGCCGCACCGGAAAGACCGGGGCGGTCATCTGGTGCGTGAGCGCCTCGCGCACCGACATGACACCGTTGGCGTGGCCGACGATCGTGAGGTCGGCCTGCTTCATGTAGACCGGCACGAAGAACGGCAGGCCCTGGATGTGATCCCAGTGGTAGTGCGAGAGAAGGAGCGTGAGGGCGAGCGGATGACCCTCGCGCAGGTCGCGTGAATCGGGCAACACGCGCTCCTGAAAGTCGCGCAGGAGGTGGTTGCCGAGGCTCCGTAGACCGGTGCCGGCGTCGAGCACGATGCGCGTCTTTCCACACGTGACCTCGACGCAGCTCGTGTTGCCACCGACCGCCGCCGTGTCCGGCCCCGGTGAAGCGATGCTGCCGCGAACACCCCAGAATCGAACGTGCATGGTCTGTTCTCCTGCGCTGGGCGGACGCCGCTCCGGCACCGCTGCGCTCGCGTCCCCTGCTTCAAGTCCGATGCCAAGGACGATCTCTCGCAAATGCCGTCCTCTGGGCTCGGGCTGCCCCGCGGCGGGGCACTCACGCCGATCGCGCGAGCGCCGTTTTGGTGCACGACGGTCTGCGGCCCGGCGCTATTCTCGCGGCATGTCGAGACGCGTCCTCATCGCCGACGACTCGGCCGTGGCGCGGGTGTCGGTCGCGCGGCGCGTCAGGGCGGACGGCATCGTGGTCGAGGAGCGCGACTCCGTCGCGAGCGCTTCCCTTATCGATGTCGAAGGTCTCGCGTGTGCCCTCCTCGACCTCGAGCTCGGCGACGGCCTGGGCACCGAGATCGCCGAGCGCTTGCGCGCCGGCGCCGACAGGCTGCCGATCGCCTTCTTCTCGAGCACGACCACGCCCGAGGTGCTCGCGCAGGCCGCCACGTTCGGCCCCGTGTTCGCCAAGCCCGACGAGCTCGATCAGGCCGTCGACTGGGTCCGGCGCAACGGGCGGTAGTACCCGTCGCTCAGTCGAGCGTTCGAAACGGGCAACGAAGCGTCGACCTCCACGATCTCGTACCGTCCGAAGGCCACGCGGCGTTCCCCGAGATCCATCTTTCGAGCGGTTTCTCCCTCAGAAGCTCGAAGCAGCGCGCGCGACTTCCTTGTCGATCACGCCCTGCTGCATGAGCTGCTTGAGGTGCATCTCGAAGGTCTGCATGCCGTAGGGGTGCGTGCCCTTCTCCATGAGCTCCTTCATCGAAGGGTTGCCCTCGGGCCGCTTGATGGCCTCGCGCACGGTGCCGGTAGCGACGAGCACCTCGGCCGCGAGCACCATACCCGACTGATCCTTCCGCGGAACCAGTCGCTGCGCAATGACGCCCTGCAGCGTGTCGCCGATGCGCTCGCGCATCTCCTCCGTCGACCCGGGCTGTCCCTTCGGTGCGAGGGCGAGCATGCGGCCGACCGTGCGCGTGACGTCGGGCGTGTGCAGCGTCGAGAGCACGAGGTGCCCCGTCTCCGCGGCCTTGAGCGCGATGTCGAGCGTGAGCTCGTCGCGGATCTCGCCGACGAGAATGACGTCCGGGTCCTGCCGGAGCGCAGCGCGGAGGGCGTCGGCGAAGGTCGTGGTGTCGATGCCGATCTCGCGCTGGCTGATGCTCGACTTGTCGTCGAGATGCAGGAACTCGATCGGGTCCTCGATCGTGACGATGTGCAGCGGCTGCGTCTGGTTGAGGTGACCGATCATCGCGGCGAGCGTCGAGCTCTTGCCGTTGCCTGCGGCGCCGACGACGAGCACGAGGCCGCGGTCCTTCTCGGCGAGCAGGCCGCAGGGAGCAGGCGCGCCGAGATCCTCGAAGGTGGGGATCTTCGTCGGGATGGCGCGCATGACGATGCCGATCGTGCCGCGCTGCCGGTAGATGTTCACGCGGAAGCGACCGACGCCGTCCGCGGCATACGCCGCGTCGTGCTCGCGGAGCGTAGCGATCTCGGCGCGGATCTTGGGGTCCTTGATGAGGACGCGGGCGATGTTCTCGGTGTCCTCCGGACGCAGAGGTTCGGTCCGGAAGAAGACGAGATCGCCGCGCACGCGAGCCGCGGGCGGAATGCCCACCTTCAGGTGCACGTCGCTCGCCTTCGCCGCGACGGCCTTCGCGAGAAGCTGGTTGATGTAGGTAGCGTTGCCGTAGACGCTCGAGAGCGGCTGCGAGGAGTCGGACATCTCACTTGCGATCCTATCCGAGGTGGCGATCGCTGGAACGATCTTCGCGCTGGTCACCTGGCCTACCAGGCTCGACCTCTCAGCGCGCGTCGAGGTCGGCCGGGAGCTCTTGGTTGGGGCAAGGCATCATCCGTAGCGCCCGCAGCGCGAGGATCCGGCGTTCGCGAGGCCGCTCGGCGTCGCGCGCGAGCACGCCGAGCTTCTCGCAGCCCTCACGGAGCTCTGTCGCGTCCTCGACGTCCTCGGCGGTACGGCGCCGCGCCGAGAGCTCCCCCGCGGAATCGAGCGCGAGCCTGGCGTCGTCGTCGTCGGGCTCCGACGCCGTGTGCGCGAGGTAAGGGAGCTGCGCCCAGCCGCGCGCAAAACCCATCGCGCGGAGGGCCGTCTTGCGCAGCTCCGTGTCCGCGGCGGCTTCCACGAGCCCCGCCGCGCCCTCGTGCGTCGCGAGCGAAGCCAGGTCCTCGGTCTGTCCGTCGCGCGCGCTCGTCCACATCGCGACGTCGCGCACCGCGGCTGCGCCCGCCTCGGGCGCGAACGACGTGCGGCTGATCGTCGGTGCGCTCGAGGTGCCGGCGGCGACGTTGGCTCCGCCGGCTCCCCCGCCCTTCCCGCACGCGCTACATGCCGTCGCGACGGAGGCAACGCACGCGAGCGTCGCGACGAGCGCGAGTCGCACGGTCAGCTCTGGACGACGTCGAGCGACCGCTTGCCGGCCTTCGCCGTCGCTGCGTCTTCGTCGAGCTTCTTGTTGTAGTCGTCGACGGCGCGATTGATGTGCATGCTGCAGAACTTCGGGCCGCACATCGAGCAGAACTCGGCGGTCTTGAAGTACTCGTCCGGCAGCGTCTCGTCGTGCATCATCGACGAGACCTCGGGATCGATGGAGAGGCGAAACTGCTCCTTCCAGTCGAACGCGTAGCGCGCGCGGCTGAGCGCGTCGTCACGATCCCGCGCACCGGGACGATGACGAGCGACGTCGGCCGCGTGCGCGGCGATCTTGTAGGCGATCATGCCCTGCTTCACGTCGTCCTCGTTCGGGAGGCCGAGGTGTTCCTTCGGCGTGACGTAGCAGAGCATCGCGGCGCCCGCGGTGCCCGCCATCGTGGCGCCGATGGCGCTCGTGATGTGGTCGTAGCCGGGGGCGATGTCCGTAACGAGCGGCCCGAGGACGTAGAACGGCGCCTCGTGGCACAGCTCCATCTCCTTCTTCACGTTCATCTCGATCTGATCGAACGGCACGTGGCCGGGGCCCTCGATCATGACCTGGACATCCTTTTCCCAGGCGCGCTTCGTGAGCTCGCCAAGCGTCTTCAGCTCGGCGAACTGCGCGGCGTCGCTCGCGTCGGCGAGGCAGCCGGGACGGAGGCCGTCGCCGGCACTGATCGACACGTCGTACTTCGCGCAGATCTCGAGGACCTTGTCGAAGTGCGTGTAGAACGGGTTCTGCTTGTGGTTCTCGATCATCCACTGAGCCATGATCGATCCGCCGCGCGAGACGATCCCGGTGATGCGGTCCTTCACGAGCGGCAGGTACTCGACGAGCACACCGCAATGGATCGTGAAGTAGTCGACGCCCTGCTGAGCCTGGTGCTCGAGCATGTCGATCATGTCGGCGGCGGTCAGCTCGCTGACGCTCTTCACCTGCGTGAGCGCCTGGTAGATCGGGACGGTACCGATCGGGACCGGAGACGCCTTGATCAGCTCGCGACGGATGCCGTCGATGTCGCCGCCGGTGGAGAGATCCATCACGGTGTCGGCCCCGTACTTGAGGGAGACGGCGAGCTTGCGCATCTCCGTCTCGACCTCGCTCGTGACAGCGCTCGAGCCGATGTTCGCGTTCACCTTGCACGAGAGCGCGATCCCGATGCCCATCGGCTCGAGGTTGGTGTGCTTCACGTTCGCGGGAATGATGAGGCGACCGCGCGCGATCTCGCTGCGGACCAGCTCGGCCTCGACCTTTTCGCGCTTGGCGACGTAGGCCATCTCCTCGGTGATCATGCCCTTGCGGGCGTAGTGCATTTGCGTGACGACCGGCCCGCTTCGCTTCGAAACCCACTCGGTGCGCATGAGGCGACTCTTAGGCCGAGGCCCGAGCGCCGGCAAGGGTAACCATCTTGCCCGCCGTCCGCGTCTTGGGTCCGACAAGACGCTTCGTGCCGCCTTCGCCGCCTCGTCATCGCTCACGCCGTGCCAGAGCGCGCCGTCGACGACGGACGCGCCCGTGACGAAGCGGTCGGAGCAAAGCGTCTCGACGACCTCGCCGGGACGGCTCGATGACGCGGACCTCGCCGGCGGGTCGAACGCAGCGAGGTCGTGGTCGCGAGCGAACCAGACGAGCTGCCCGTCGGAGGCCACGCCGAGGACCCGGCCGTCACCCCGTGTCGCGGGGCCCGTATTCGCGAACGATCTGAGCCTCACACGGCCGTCAGGACGTCGGAGTCATCCCTTTCATCGACGCCGCCGATGGGCGCTTCACGGGTCACATCCCTGGCGCGAAGCAGCACCGCCACGCGAAACGAGCTTCACCGGAGGGTCGATCGGGCGCACCATGGCAGAAGAAATGCGATCGGGCGTCGCCGCCAAGCTCTTCGCTGCATGCCTCGGATGCAGCCTCGTGGATCTCGTCGTGCTCGACTTCGTGGTCGGGCCGGAAGCCTTGCGCAACGACGCCGCCGACGCGCAGGGCCGTAAAGGCGAGACGCCGCCGCATCGCCCGACGCTCGAAATCGCCGAGGCGGGAGCCGCCGCGGCCACGCCCTCGGCCATCCCCGCGCCGGCGAGACCGGCCTCCGAGACGAACAGCGGCGCGACGCTTGCGCGTGCCCATGGTCGGCGCATCGTTGCTCGTTTTGAATCCGAATCACCGGTCGCCGACGACACCGAGCTTCGTGCCCTTGCGGCGTCGATGCTGGCCGATCCGACCGCGGAGATCGTTCTCGAGGGGCACGCCGACCAGCGCGGTGATCCGGAGCGCAACCGAATGCTGAGCCTCGACCGCGCGAAGTGGGCTCAGACCCGCCTCGTCGAGCTCGGGGTGAGCGCCTCGCGGATCGCGGTCGTCGGCGTAGGTGCCGAACGGCCACGCGAGACCGCAGAGGACGACGCGGCCATCGCGAACAACCGCCGCGTCGAGGTTCGCTGGATCACCGGGACACCCCCGGCCGAAGACGGGGACAGATAGAAATGGACGCTCTTGCCGCACTCTGGTTCACGTCGATCATCGGCGCGGCGGGATTCACGGCGACGGGGTTCTTCCTCGCCCGCAGCCGCCTGCCTCGCGTAGACGCCGTACAGCCATCCGTTGCGGAGCTGGTCTCCCGCGCGAGCAGGAGGCCGGCCGCGCCGCCCGAGGAGAGTACCGAACCACCCGCCAGAACCCAGCCCGAGCCCGTCGCGACCGAGCCGCGCGCGACTGCGAAGCCGCCCGCCGCGGTCTCCGATCGCCCACGGGATCCGCGACGCGAGGCCGACGCCGACGCCGACGCCGACGCGGTCGACCGCCTCGCCCCGCATCTCGGCGAAGCGAGGCGCACCGACGCCAGCATCCCGCCCGCGGGGGCACCCACCTCCCGCGACAGCCTCGAGCTCGAGCGCCGGCTGGACGCGCTCCACGTCGACCTTCGCGCGGAAGTCGTCGCACGACACACGGTCGAGGCGCGCGCGAAGGAGCTCGAGGCGCGGCTCTCGTCGATGTCTCAGCAGGTAGCCTCGCTCCGCGCACGCGGCGCCGCAGACGCGAGTGCCGTCCGACGCGACTCTGCGATTCGCGGGGCATCTCTCATCCCGGGCGCAAACGTCGATCGGCGCGCTCGACTCGGCGCGCGCGCGCCCGGCCTCTTCGCGGAGATCGACGAACTCAAGGCGGCCATCGCCCGGCTCACCAGCGAGAACGAGGCGCTGCGCGCAGCCACACTCGGTGCTCCGCCCCCTGCACCGCGCGCGAGCGGACCGCGAGCCGACCTCATCGTGCCCGACGTGCTCCAGCGAATGGTGGAGCGCATCGCGCGCATCGACAACGTTCGCGCCGCGGCCGTCGTCGAGAACAACGGGCTCGTCCTCGCCAGCTCGGGCGAGCGCGCCGAAGCACTCGCCGCCTTCGGTAACTACATCCGCGACGCGGCCTCGCGCTCGACGCGCCTGCTCCCGTTGGGCGTGGCCGAGGAGGTCATCGTGCGCGACGTCCATGGCGTCGTCTTCTCGTCGCGGGTCCTCGGTCGGCCCGAAGCGGAGCTTGCCCTCATCACCCTGGCGCTCAGCTCGATCCCCGTCGGCGAGCTTCGCGCGATCGTCGGACATACCCCGGGGCTCGGCGCCGACGCGATCTCCGCGCGGTAGCTGCGGCGCTCACGTCACGGGAACGAGACCGAGCAGCAGCATCCGCGATGCGATGCGCGACCCTGGCCGCGTGTAGCGCGCATCCTTGCCCTTGCCCGACCGAATCGCGTCACCGGCTTTGCCCGACGAGCACGATCCGCGTCATTGCCGCGTGGCGCGCATCCCCCAGCGCGAGCGGTGCGCGGGTGAGCCGGGAGCGAACATCAGGTCGAGACGGCCTCACGGAACGCCCATCGCGCCGGGCGCGCCCGCTGACAACCTATGTCACAATGGCGTCCATGCCTCAGGACTCGCAGCTTCGGGAGCTCTACGAGCTTCGCAACACGGTCGACGAGCTGATCGAGGAGGGACTCGTCAAGCACTGGAGCGTCAGTGAAGTGCTGGGCGCGATTCTTCCGATGCTGACCAAGACGCTGAGCGTCAACGGCGCGTTCGTCGAGACGTACGGAGAGGATCTCGCGATCCATCTCTTCACGAGCAGCGGCGAGTCGGAGGTCGGCGGCAAGCCGCTCGCGATCGCCGGCAAAGCGGAGGTGTGGGAGCGCACGAGTGAAGCGAAGCGCGAGCGCGTGAACCTCGTCGCGGACGGCGTGCGGATCATCGCCCAGCACCTCGACGTCGCGGGCACCTGGTTCGGACGCGCCGGCCTCGTATGCGCGACGGACAGTGACCCGGTCCGCCTTGCCGACGCGCTCGACGCGATGAGCGAGGTCCTCGACAACTACCTCTTCACGATCCGAGCGGCGAGAGAGAAGCACACCGTTCTGATGAGCCTCGGTCGAGCGCTCCGGCATCGCGTCCTCGGCGAGGGCGTGAAGGAGGCTGTCGCCGTCCTGGCCGAAGCCATCCCGATGGACAAGATGGTCCTCGTGTACGTCGCCGAGGAGAGCGCAACGAAGACACTCCACGTCCAGATGTTCAGCGGCTCGTCCCTCGATGTCGACACGCTGAGCGCGCAGGGCGCGACCCTCGCACCGCTTCGAGTCATGGGCCGCGACTACCTCAACGGCACGAACGACAACCTGCTCGAGCACCTCGGCGTGAAGAACGCCGCCGAGGAGGTCCTGATCAACGGCATCACGAAGAGCGTCGT
>JAYSXP010000535.1:0-3323 GCA_043717125.1 Polyangiaceae bacterium
GAGAGGATGCCTGGCTTGCCGAGCGAGCCGTCCGTCGCCCAGTAGATCGCGGTGTCGTCGAGCGCGATGTTCGTGGAACTCAACGGCGGGTCGTCGAAGGCGCCGAGCGCCAGGGTCTTGCTCACCGGGCCGGCCGGGCTCTTGTCGTGCTCGAGGAAGGCGCCGTTGGTGATGTCGGTGTCGAGCCAGACGATCGTGCTGGGATCGGCGTTCAACGTCGACGGCGCCGAGCCCGAGTCGGGCACCAGGACCGCGGGCGCGCCGCCATCCCTCGCCATCCGAACGATCTGCGAGCCTCCGCCCTTCTCGTCATACTGGAGCACGAACAACGCTGACTCGTCGGCGAGCAGCGTGTCGGCGAGCGGCGAGCCGGCCAGGGCCTTGAAGACCGTGGCGCCCGAGCTGCCGTCTTTCGGCAACCGGAAGACGTCCGCTCCGACCCCGAGATACACGGCGCCGCCCGGATCGGGATCCACCGCGAGGCGCAGGGCGCCCGCCACGGTACCGAGCGCGCGCGCCGTGCCGCCGGCCTTGAGGAGCGTCATCACCGCGCCCTGGGAGAGCCAGTAGAGAGCGGTCGCGTCCTGCGCGAGCATGCCGGGCGCGGTCTGGTCGGGCGCGATCGCCACCGGCGTCGCCAGCCCCGCATCGGAGGCCGCCTCCGAGCCGCCGTCGAGCGCATCGCCGTTCTGGAGGTAGTCGAGCGACTGGACGAAGCTGCACGCGAGCGCGGTCGCCGCGATGAGCGTCGCCAGGAGCATCGCAGGCGCCCAGCGGCGCGCCGTCACAACCGGCTCCGCATCGTGACACGCGGCATCCAGGGCGGCGCCGTTTGCACGACGCGCGCGGTCTTCGCGGGGCCGCCGGTGATCGCCGGCACGGCGAGCACGACCGCCACCGCCGCGGCCGCGATGCCGATGAACAGCGAGACGTCCGCGGTCGCGTACTTCGTCTTGACCGGGCTCACCTCGTCGTCGCTGCAGCGCGGGCCGCACGAGCTCGCGAGATCGTGCTCCGTGCTCTTGCCGGAGAGCGCGAAGAACATGAACGAGCCGAGGCCGACCACCGCCACGCCGGCGAGCGCGAACGACGCGATCGGGATCGGCTGCGCGCCCAGCGGCGGCGGGCCTTTCGCCGGCTCCGGGCCGGTGGCCTTCACGAGCGTCGCGAAGTCGGCGAGCACCTTGCGATTCTTGTCGCCCTCGACGACGAGCACACGCTGATCGATCGCCTTGCCGTCGGCGCGCAGGAAGTGAAAGACGTGCTCGCCCGGCTCGACGTCGACGGCGGTGCCGGTCAGGCGTTCCGTGAGCGGCGCGCCGTCCATCGTGACCTTCACGGCGGGCGCATCGAGCCCGGCCTCGTCACGCGCCTCGAGCGCGACGGTGGGCGCGTCCTTTTCCGCGAGCGCGAGCTGCTCGGCGCACTCCTTCCGGATGACCACCGAGCACTCCGAGCGCGCGCACGAGACGAAACTGTCGTGCGCGGCGTGAGGCTTCTTCTGCGTCCGCAGCGCGAGGCCCTCCTCGTGCGCGGCGAGACACGCGTTCTTCGTCGAAGGCTTGCGGGGCGCCGCGGCAGCGGGCGACGCGAACGCCGCCACCGTGCCGAGCGAGACGAGCGCGACCTGCGCGACGGTCGTTGCTACTGCGCGCATTCCGGCTTGATGTGGCGCTGGCCGTTCGCGTCGATGACGAAGGGGAAGTCGCAGGGGTTGCGCGGCGGACGCTGAATGGGCGGCTTCTTCGAGGTCGCGGTCGTCGACGCCAACGCCGATGGGGGCACGAGCGGCGCGGAAACGACGACCGGAGGCAGCGCGCTCACCGCCGCGGAGGGCAGCAGCTCAGCGGCCGGCGCGGCATCGACCCCTCTCGCCTCGGAACGCGCGAGCCCGCGGCCACGCACCGTGAACAGCACCACGAGGAGCGCGAGCAGCAACGCACCACCGCCGCCGAGCGCCAGGAGCAGCGGCGCCCGCGAGGGAGACGGCAGCGCGACGACCGGTTCCTCCGTGCTCTGCACGGTGGAGAGCTCGGTCGACTCCGCCGCTACTTCCGTCACGGCGAGAGCCGCTGGCGGTGGTGCCTCGCGGCGAGGCGGCGCCTGGCCCGCTCCCACGTCGGTCGGCATCTCCGCATGCTGGCGGCGACGCTCGGCCTCGTTGATCACGCGCGCGAGCGTCGACTCCGGGGCCTGCGCAGCGACCGGCATCTTGTGCGACGACTTCTCGACGACCTGCACGAGCTGCGTCCGCGCCTCGAGCGTCGTCCGCGCGGTCGCGCTCACCCACGCGCCGATGTCCTTCGCGCGCGGCATCGGCATCGCGTCCTCGATGGCGAGCGCCATCTCCTCGGCGGTGGCGAAGCGGCCCGCGGGTTCACGCGAGAGCCCACGCAGACAGATCGCGGAGAGCGCGGGCGAGAGTCCCGGTGTGTGGAGCTCGGGCGAATCGATGGTGCCGAGCATCACGCGCGCGAGCGTCTCCGAGGGCGAGTCGGCGAAGAACAAGCGCCGCGCGCAGAGGAGCTCCCAGAGCACGACGCTCGCCGCGAAGATGTCGGTCCGCCGATCGACGACCCCGTGCTGCACCTGCTCGGGCGCCATGTACGCGGTCTTGCCCTTGATCTGTCCGTCCTCGGTGGTGGTGGCGCGGGAGGCCGCCTTCGCGATGCCGAAGTCGAGCACGCGCGCGACGCCGTCGACGCCGACCAGGATGTTCTGCGGCGAGACGTCACGATGGACGATGCCGAGCCGATCACCGTTCTTGTCGCGCGCCTCGTGCGCGGCATGAAGGCCGTGCAACGCCTGCGCGCAGATGGCGGCAGCAAACGCGATGGGCACGCGCTGGTTGCTCTCGCCGAGCAGCTTGACGAGGTGCGCGACCGAGTCGCCCTCGACGTACTCCATCACGACGAGCAGCTCGTCGTCTTCCGCCACCACATCGAGCGTGGGGACGACGTTCGGATGCCGGATCAGCGCCGCGATGCGCGCCTCGTCGAGGAGCATCGAGACGAACTCCGGGTCCTTCGCGTACGCGTCGTGCAGGCGCTTGATGGCGACGGTGCGCGAGAACCCGGCGGCGCCGAGCAAGCGGCCGACATGGACGGTCGCCATCCCCCCGGCCGCGATGCGGTCGTGGACCACGTACCGGCCGACGAGTCGACCGTTCGAGCTGGAGGCAGATTGCTCGCGCATCGCGCCCGTTGAAAACGGTACCATACCGGTCGCCAGCGGCCGAAAATCAGCCGCGGACGAGCGCTACGGTCAGCGGGCTCCGCCGCCGCGGGGACGCGGAAGGTTGTACTCGCCGAGGCGCGAGACGA
>JAYSXP010000536.1:0-1015 GCA_043717125.1 Polyangiaceae bacterium
CGTAAGTAACGTTGAACATAGGATGGAGTGGTAACCGGGCTTTTGTGGTCCAGGTCCGGACCCAGGATTATAAAGTCGGCCTTTTTCTCCTTAATATCACGCTGGATGGACTCCGAAGTAGTCCAGGCCGGGTAATCGGCGGTGGGTCGCCGGGCATAAAGCCAGACTGAGGGGGCAAAATTAGTCATAAGAATGGCATCTGAAGGGGTATTTTGGTTCAGCCAGTCTACCCCGGCTTGAAAATCCCGCATTTGATCTTTCATCGGGTTTATAGTGTTGTAAATCGTTATGTATAGATTCAAGACCATAAGCAAGATTAAAGTTAATAAAAAGCGGTTTTCGGACAATTTTAACCTCGTAAGAAACGGCCTCACGGCTTGAATATGGGGGAGAACTCTAACTTTCCCCAGCAAAAAGTCGATAGCGGTAAGAAAATAGAGGTAACAAAAGGGCAGGACGGCATAATAATAACGCTGAAAGGTAAATGTCCAGATCAAAAGCAGCCCAAGCTGGCTGGCTGTGAACCATAAGGGCGTATCTAAGCCCTTAGAACGAGCATAAATAAAAGCTCCTAACCCAAGAAGGCCAGTAATACCTAAACCGATAACAACTTCCCAGAAAGGTAAATCGGCTGACACCACCAGTACACTTGTACCAGGACCGGGTAAAGCCGGAACTAATAAAGCCGGTAGATAAGCACTAACCTCTTCCCAGGTATTTTGAGGCAAACGCCGGGCCAGAACTTTAAGGGCTGGTAAAAAGCCTTTTTCTTCAGGTAAATTACTCTGTAGTTGGGCTTGCTTTACATCGTCCTCGTAGCCCCCGAACAAGCCTGAATTACCTATAGTTAAGTTGCGATAACCCCAAATAGAAACCACCAGCAAAAAAACTAACCCAAAGGCCGTGGCCCGCCACCATAATTTACGGGTCAGGAGGGCCAGACCGGCGGCCGGTAGTAGGGTTAAACCCATTATTCTTACCAAAAAGCCGACTGCCCCCAATAAACCTGCCAGGA
>JAYSXP010000537.1:0-9684 GCA_043717125.1 Polyangiaceae bacterium
TCGGCGTCGACTTCTCGACGTGGCATCTGGCCCACGTCGAGTGCACCACGTTTCACTCCGTGCTCTCGACGTCGAGCGAGGCCATCGCGCACCTCGTTATGTCGCGAGCACCGCTCGGCCCGCCTGTGAGCACATTGGTCGGCCAGGATGGCGTTCGCTTGTGCGCAGGCTCCGTGCGTTGAGGAAGGGAGCGGTGACGACTCACGCCCCCGCGTGGTGCGCGCGCGACCGGAAGACCGCGCGCGTCACGCAGGGAACAACGCTGCTCAAGGCGTGATGTACGTGGAGCACACCGACGGGGGGATGAACGTGACGCTCGCCCCGCAGTTGCCATTGTCGTCGCAGAGACCGCTCTGGCATTCCTCGTTCGAGGCCACACACGCCACGCCGTCGGGTTGAAGCGCAACGCAGGTCCGAGGCCCCGCGTCCAACGAGAAGCACCCGACGCCCGAGCCTCGGTACGAGCACTGGTCGTTGGAGAACTCGCCGTAGAGAGGCGCCGAGTCGTCGCAGTTGGCTCCGATGCTTTTCAAGGCCGTGCACGTGCCGGTGCCGCCGTCGCCGGGAGGCCCGCCGTCGGGGGTGCCGCAATAGGAGCCCGGAACGCACTCGATCGTCGCCCGGCAACCGGCCTTTGCGATGGGGATGTTTCCCTTGGCGGCGGCGAAACAGGCGGTCGAGATGGACTTGAGCTCGGCGGCCTGCATGGTCTGGCAGGTGAACTTGCCGGCGTCGGCGGTGCCGCCGTTGTTGATGCGGGTCAGGCAGTCGTTTGCGGCGGTCGGATCGTAGACGACGTGGCCTCCATCCGCGACGCCGGGTAGCGACACGCCCAGGAGACTGTTGTCCCAACCTCTTCCGGCGTAGACCCCGAGGCACTTCGCCATGTCGAACACGCCAGCATCCGTTGCGCCCGCGTCGAGGGTCCCTCCGCAACATGTGAGGATACGCGTGCAGATGGCCATGCCAATCGCCGGCGGGAGCTGCTCGAGCGGGGGCGCATCGGGTGCTGCGTCGGCCACGGCGTCCGTGCCGGTGTCGTTGCTGGGGCCCGCGTCGCGGCCGGTGTCCGTCGACACGTCGAGCGAGGCGTCCTCACCACCCGCGACCGAAGTATCGTCGGAGCACGCTACAAGACCCGCCGCCATCAAAGCGCCTCCCACGGTGAGCCCGCCAAGGATCGACACTACTCTCTTCAAATCGCGCATAAGTCGGCCTCCCAGTCATGGTTAACGTAGCACCGCGATGGGCGGTTAAGTGGTGATCAACAGGCCCCGCTCGACCAGCTCCTCAGCGAGTCGGGTCAAGTCCGCGATCGACTGCCCGTAGTCCACATCGTACTCGACGGTGATCTCTTCGGCGACCTCGTGAGGAGTTCGACCGCTGGTGATTCCCTCCCAGAGGCGCGCTCCAAGCGCATCGAGCCCAAAGTAGTCGCCCCGTGCAACGTCGAGCAAGACGAGCTCTCCGTCAAACTCGCGAACGAAGACGTGCGGCGCGGCTTTCGCGTGACCGTGACTACCGATCGGCATCGGGACTTTCTAGCAGGGTTGCCAGGACATCACCTGCGTCGCCCAAGCCTGCCAGCCTGCGCGGTCGGGAGAGAGCATAGACGGGGACCATGTCGCATAGCGCGCGAAGTTGGGACAGCTCCCGTTCTTGGAGGGACGGGTCGTCCACCAGCATCCGCGGAATGCACGGGAGGAGCGTCGCAAGGAGATCGTGACCTCGCAAGCGTCTCAGGGAGGGCACGTCACCCTGCGTGAACTCGAGCGCGACGAGCGCGCGCAATGGAACGGGTTCGCGTGCGACGGCCGATGCGGACACATAGACCTTGAGGTCTACGGGCCCGCCAGAGAACGCGAGGACCTCGCGCGTATCGCTATGCAGGAAGTGCTCGGTGTCCGACGGGGCGACAAGCCACGCGCCGCTTTCCACATCGAGCCGAGCCATGTCATCGGACAGGAGAGCGAACCCCGGCCTCGCGCAGAGCTCGGCCGCGGCGCTCGACTTACCTGCTCCCGCGGGTCCGATGCAAGCGATCGCGCTTCGACCGCGCGCGATGGCGCAAGCGTGCAGCGTCAGCTTCCCCTGCAGATGACGGAGCAGAGCCTCGCAGATGCCCGATCGCATCTTCGCGACCATCTTCGGATCCGCGGAGGGTTCGGCCGTGAAGACCGCAGAACCGCCCATGCGATCGCACCGGAGCGACCCTACCTCGACCCATTCTGCAAAGAGCCAGGCGCTGTCGCGACCGAGCCGGTAGACGAGCTCTCCCTCGACCCGCAACTCGGCGAACCAGTCGATCGTCGACGAGTGAGACATATCGAGTGTCACGCCTCCAGCCCGAAGCGCTGCACGAACGCCTCCGTCGCGAGCACCCGCCAAATGGGACACCAAAGTTCTGCGTTTTCCTGGGAGGCGGGGGCTGCGACGAGGCGCCGAACCATCGCCGCGAACTCGTCGTGGTTCACGATCCCGGCGCGCACCAGCATGGGTGCCGCCAAGACATCCGCGAAGGCCTCGATGCCGCCGCCTGCCTCGAGAAGCTCGGCCAAAGCCGGCTCGAACCAGGCCTTGTCTGGCCGCGTGCGGACCGTGTCCGGAACGGCTCCCTTCAACGCGAGCCGGAGCAAACCTCGAAACTGGTCACCGTGGCTGAGCATCGCGGGCGGGATGCGAGTGATGAACGCGACGAGATCGGGGTCGCCAAAAGGCTCGACTTGTATACAGCCCGTGACAGCGTTGAGCTGCCCGCGCCCCTGGGCGACCTCGCAAGCGCCCGCTGACGTAGCGTACCGGCGCAACCGCTGAGCGGGCGTCCGATGGATCGGCGCCGGCCCCGAGGTTGTCGCGCGGTCGCGCGCGAGCTCGGCATGGCCCCTCGGGCCGAGCCAGCGCTGTTCGGCATCGCGACGTGCTTTGCGGCGCTGAATCATCCATCGAGGGACGAACGGGCGCACGAGCGGCTGCGCGATCCAGGACAGCACGCGTTCGCGCGCCGTCGATTCCCAGGGCACCCGCATTCGTGCGGCGCTGCGAAGACCGCGCAGCGGGCTCCGGAGAAACTCGAGCGCTCGACTGCGCTGATCGCCATAGAGGATCTCGTCGCCCCACGTTCCGGTAAGCACGACGTCCGCGCCGTGCTCGACCGCCGTGTTGGCTAGCACCTCATCGAGCGGTCCGACCGGAGTCTCATAGGGCTGCTCATCCATGATCAGCGCCGAGCGGAGGAAAGGGGCTCCCGCCCGCGGGAGAACACGCAGAGGAACGATTCCAAGGGCCGCTGCGAGGTCGCGCATGTACGGCCGGTCGTCGCCAGCGCTGGCGAAATCCAGCGTGACCGCGAAGACCTCCTTCGGAGCCGCACCACGAGCCTCGGCAATCGCCGCGGCGAGCAGGCCGCTGGAGTCGACGCCGCCCCCCGCGAGGACGGCGACCGTTTTCTTCCCGTCGATCGAGCGACGGACGGCTGCTCGAATCTCGTCCCATAACCATCGGCCGAGCTCGTCTCCATCGACACCATCGAGTTCAGAGAGCTGGGGGGTCGGCTGTTCTCGGCGCTCTCGCCCGCGGAGGCTGAAGCACAGCGTTTCGCACGGTGCGACGCGTGAAATCGACGGGAACAGCGTGTCCGCTATCGTGGGGTGGTAGACGCCTGCCACCAGGGCAGCAGCGGCTGCCGCGCGAGGCTTGGCGCGGTCCGGGAACGCTGCGAGAAGCGGGGCCATTCGAGAGCAAGCGAGGACCTCGCCGCCCTGCTGCGTGAAGAAAAGGGGCCAGCCGCCCATCGAGCTGCGCGCGAGCAGCAAACCTTCGTCACCACCGGTGACGAGCGAGTAGCTCCCCCGCAGCGCGGAAACCCCAATAAGGGTCGCGGAGGCCTCCGGTGCTCCGTCGACACGACCCATCCACGCCATCCGCCCGTTGCAGGCCGCCTGGTCCCATGCCGCTACGATCGACCGGCCGCTCGACACCAGCTGCTGTGGCGACTGCCCAGTCGACGTCACCAATCGGAGCCAAGCTTCGCTCGTGCTCGCATCCCGGTCGGGACGCCAGCAAGCGGCGATCAATTCATCATCCCCCCTTGGCCAGCCTCCACCGGGCTGCCTCGCCTCGCAAGGGTCAGGTCCCGCACGCTTCCCAGGTGGCGAAGCTGCGGGGGCGAGTACCGACGACGCTCCGCCGGCGGAGTCGCGTCGTGCGCAGACGGCGAGACTGTCGGAGGGGACGGCGTGAGCGGAGGCGCAGCGGTGCGTTTGTTAGCCATTTCTTGGAGCTTCCTCAGCAAACTTTATCAATCAGCCTGTTGCTGGCGCAACCCCTAACGTTCACGCCTCAGGCCGGGCTTCGCGTCGAAATCCCCGTAGTCCGCGACGATCCGCTGGACGAACGTCGAAGCTGCACCGCTATCTGCTCCAAATCGCTCAGGAAATCGTACCAACACGCGCTCGGCGATCGCGGAGAGGTCGCTCGTGCCGTCCATCGCTTGAAGCACCTCGAGCGCAACACGCCCGCGCTCGCCCAGCTGGGCGTTCAGGGGCACCGCTCGACGTCCTGGAAGCGTGAGCCACGTCGACTGCCGGACCTCGGCTCGGGGGTGTCCGGCGACGCCACCGACCCCCGTGACGAACGACCAGAGATAGTCGTCCGCGGTCTTCCTGGCGACGATGTCGAGGCTCACGAGATCGCCCGCTTCGACGGCGACGGGGTGAGGCAAGACGCAGAGCGAGCGCCCGTAGATCGCGGTCGAGCCCGGGGCGTTCGAGAAGCCCACACCGGGACCCAGCTTGGCGTCGAACCAGAGCGCGATGGCGTGCGCGGTCCCCGAGCGGGTCGCCTGAACGCTCACGCGCCCCGCCACCACCGGCGGGGGTGAGGCCCCGTACGTGATCGTGGCCCATGACTTCGGCTCCGTGAGGAGCTGCGCTTGCGTGATCGAGAATTTGTCCTGGTGCACCCCGCCCGTCACCGACGGCAGCCCAGCGCTCAGGTCGAAGCCGTCGACTGGCGACACCCACGGCGTCAGGACCTTCTCGCGCAGCTCATCGAGCTCCACGAGACTCACCATGAGCTCGTCCTCCATCGGGATGAGCACACCGCCAGGCAAGAGGAGGCGCGTGCGTGCGTCGAAGAGCGACTCGAGGTGCTGGCCGAAGAGCGGAAGGGCGCCGCGCAGGTCGGAGACGATGACGTCGGCACGTTCGGGGAGCTCGACCTCGGTGGAGAGACCCTGGATGAACTCGATGCGATCCGCGAACCCGTTCGCCGCTGCAATCTGGCGCGCGACGTCGATCGCGTCGTTGGTCTCGATCGCGTAGACCTTCCTCGCGCCGAAACGGCACGCATACAGGGAAAAGATCCCGGTGCCAGCGCCGAGATCGATGACGACAGAGCCAGGCTTGACCGCGGCCCGCAAGGCGGCGACGTAGGCCGACATCCGGACCTCGTCCACGATCATCCGGCCGTAGTCGTGGACCGTGTACATGGCGGGGTACTAGCAGATCTCCGGATCGCGCGGTAAGACCTCGGCCGTGCCACAGCACCGGGCCACGCTCGTCTCTTTGGCCAAGCTCTACGCGACGACCTCGCCGCGCCTGCGCATGGTGGTCGGCGCGACTGGCGCGGTCTCGGTCGTCGGCAAGGTCCTCGGGGTCGTCGTCGCCGAGCGCGTCGTGGGCGGAGACATCCGCAGCACGACGCTCCTGGGTGCGGGTGGCGTCGTCCTCTTCGCGGTTGCCCGCGTCCTGTCGAACGGTACTCGTGTCGACGCGGAGTGTGACCTCGAGCGCGCGATGGCTCGTGCGCTCGTCGAGTGCGATGTGCTCACGGAGCCGACGCCAAGACCGCTCTGGGCGCTGTTCGAACCAGCGTTCAACGCGCGTTCGCTCATCACGCAGACCGTGCCGGAGCTCCTCGCGAGCGTGCTCGCCGCCGTCGTCGTCGCGCCAATCGTGGCCGCAACCCTGCCGCCGCGCGCGCTCGCAGTCAGCGCGATCGCCCTCACCGTGGTGGTCATGGCGCTGCTCGTGCTCGGGCGTGCGACCGCGGCGGTGCAGCTTCGCATCGTCGAGGCGACGCAGAAGGTCTTCGAACAGATCACGCTGCTGGTGGAAGGTCGTCTCGAGCTCGTCGCGCGCGGCGCAGATGCCGCTGGGATGCGCTCGGCCGAGCGCGCGATCGAGCACTATCGCGCGACGGCGAAGAGGGGGGCATGGGCATCGGCGATGTTGGGGCGCGCGCCCCTCGCGGCCGGGCTCGCGGCGGTCGTCGTCGCGGTCGTCCTCGACGCATCGTCGCGCGAGGCGGTGACCGCCGCCGTCCTGAAGCAAGCGCTGGTCGTGATGGCGAGCCTTCCGATCCTCGTCGGCGTCGTCATGGGCATGAACGAGCTCCTGCGCCTATCGGCGACGATCGGTCCCGTTCTCGACATCCTCGCCGCGCCGCGTCGTCAGGAGCTCACGCGCAAAGGACAGCGGCCACCGGCGCTCCCCGCCGTCATCCGTGCGCGGGACGTGAGCTTCGCCTATGACCCCGACTCGCCACCGACGCTTCACGACCTGTCCTTCGAGTGGCCCGCCGGGGCGCTGTTCATCGAGGGACCCAACGGGGCCGGCAAGAGCACGCTCCTCCGCATGCTGCTCGGACTGCGGGCGCCGCAGGGAGGGTCCGTCAGCGTCGGCGGCGCCGATCTCGCGACGACCGACCTGCAGCTCCTTCGACGTGGCATCGCTTATCTTCCCCAGCGACCCTACCTCGGCGAGGCGGAGGCAAGCGTCCGCAGCGCGCTGCGCGGCATCGGCGAAGACGAGGGCGCGACCGACAGTGCGATGAAGGTCGTCCTCGAGCGCGTCGGTCTCGCTTCCGCGGCGCGAAGCGGGGACATCCTCGATATGGCGATCGGGGAGCTCTCCGCAGGCCAGCGGCAGCGCCTCGCGCTCGCACGCGTGTTGTTGCAGGATGCAATCATCTACCTGCTCGACGAGCCGGACGCGAACCTCGACCGCGCCGGCATCGCGCTCGTGGGTACGCTCGTCCGTGAGCTCGTCGGGCGAGGTCGTATGGTCGCCATCGCGGCCCACACGGAGGAGCTCTCGTCGCTTCCGGGCACGCGCGTGACCCTCCGCCGATCGTTCAGCCCTCGTTGACGCGCACCGTCGTCGTGCCCCGATCGTAGTTGTAGTCGATCACGATATGCGCCTCGGCGGCGACCTCGAGGCAGTCGAACGCCGGAAATAGCGCATGCGCCCAGTGGCTCGTCGGGTCGAAGTCGGCCGGCAACGTCGAGAGGACGACACCCGGCGCCAGCGTCGCGCGAAACGCCAGCATGATGCCCAAGTGCTTGCTCTCGCGTGAGACCTGAAGACCCGCACGCGTGGAGATCGACGTGTCGAACGGCTTCGTCATGTCGATCGACGCGAGCAGGACCGGCTCCGCAAGAGGCCATGTGGCGACGTCGCGGCTGTCGAGCATGATGGGTTCGGAGCAGGAGAGGCGGTGCTCCTCGAGCGGCGAGAAGTCGATGCCGTAGTCCTTGTGGTAACCCTCGACCTTGCGCTTGGTGAAGACGTGCCGCTCGAGCACCGTGCGCGGGATGTCGACCGCGATGCCCCAGATCTCGATGGCCGAAGGGATGATGCGCGCGTCCGGGGTCAGGAGGCGCTTCTTGGCGTCGGCGACGATCTCGAGCATCTGCTCGTCGAGTGGGTCGTTGCCGATCGTCTCGGTGACGAGCACCGTGGCACGTTCAGGCAACGTCAGGCTGGTCGAGCGCTCACGCATGAGCGAGACGCGGTCGGTGACCCCGTTGGCGGCGAAGACCCGCGCCGCGACCTCGGCTATGCCGCTCGATTCCACGGCGTAGACCTTGCGAACGCCCGCGAGCGCAGCGCACGTCGCGAGCACCCCGGTGCCGGTGCCGATGTCCATGACGACGTCGTCGGGCTTCACGATCATTCGAAGCGCGTGGCAAAAGCCGTTCGTTCGCCCGCGATCGTCGAGCATGAGCATGTGGATCGACGGACGGACCCAGCCGCGCGTCCCGAGCGCCGCGCGCTCTTCGGGGAGGACGAGGACGCCGTTGCTCGCCATGTGACTCACGCAGGCCTCGGCCTCGAGGGCGCGCTCGGCACCCCCGCCCGCGACCGTGGCCAGCACGTCGCTCACGCGCCGCGGTGACGAGAACGCGTCGAGCAGGGTGAGCGCCAGGCGGGGCGCGTGCAGCTGCTCGCCGCCCACGTCGATGCCGATCTCGTCCTCGTCGGTCAGGCGAACACGGACCTCGCGAGCACGCACGAGCACCGTCTCGGGCGGGATCGACGACGGCCTGGGCTCGTCTGTGAGGCTCATCGGGCGGACCTTATCACCGTCGCTCGACGGCAGGGCACGACGCTGTGACCTCTGCGTTCGTGCGCGGCTCCGTGGCGACGCGCTCGGGGGCGCCGAACGCAGCAATGAGCGCAAAGTGCTCATAGGCGCACGGCGTGACGACGAGATGCTCGGCGTTCTCGCTCGCGAACGCCTTGCCCGCGGCGATCTGCGCCGTTCGGACCTCGGGAGCGCGGGTGCCGGGGACGTCCTCGAAAAGGCTCGCGCCGTTCACGACCCAAGAAAGGGCGACAAAACCGGCCAAACCGACCGCAGCGGTGCGGGCCTTGCTGCGCGCTTCGCTCGCGGCCGTGAGCACGTCGGCGGCAAAGGCCGCCGTCAGGAACACGATGCCGAGCAGCGCCCGCTCGGGGTGATGCGCAGGGGCGCCGTCGCGAACGTTGCCGTAGGCGAGGAAGGCTAGCTGAGCCATTGCGCATGCGAGCGGGACCGTCCATCGCCTCCGGAGATCGGCCCCGGACACCGTGAAGAGCCGGCCCGACACGAGGGCGCAGGTCGCGGCGATGATGACGTCGGGACGGCGGGACACGAGCAGGCGCGGGTAGAGGAGGAGTGCGGGAAGCGTGTCTTGGGGGCCGTCACCGAGGGCGCGCTTGAAGCGCGCGACGCGCTGGAAAAAATGCAGAGCGTCCCCGTGTGCGTGCGCATTCCAGGCGAGCCACGCGAGCGGTCCGAGCGCGACGATGGCTGCAAGGACGAGCTCGCGGGTGCGCTCGACCGGCTCGCTGGCCCTGATCGCTCGCGTGCCGAGCACGACGGCGAGAACCGCCGCAACG
This sequence comes from Polyangiaceae bacterium, assembly GCA_043717125.1. GTDB lineage: Bacteria > Myxococcota_A > Polyangia > Polyangiales > Polyangiaceae > Labilithrix. Next base: position 9,165 of record JAYSXP010000537.1, read on the forward strand.
GGCCAGGGCTCGTACCGCGAGAGACAGGCCGCGAGGAGCGCGAGCGCGAAGCCGACGCGCGCTGCACCCGGCATCGTCACGTCGTCCTTCGTGTGGGCACCGCCGCCCAAGGCGATCGCCGCTGCCGCCGTGAAGCTCGCGGTGAACGACTCGGGGACGGTCGAAGCACCCACCCAGAGGCTCCATGGGGATAGGGTCGCGAAGGCAATCGCGAGCAGCCCGGCTGAGCGCGTGGCGCCGCGAAGGCGCAGCGCGACGTAAGGAAGCGTCGCCGCCAGGCTCGCGAACGTCACGCTCGCGACGCGTGCGACGCCGAGCGAACGACCAGCGGCCGCCATCACCGAGCCGAGCACCCAGAACGGGAAGGGGAGCCAGCTCGTACCGCTCGGGTCGAGCTTCGGCGTCACGGCGAAGCTCTGCGCGATCGTCACGCGTGCGAAGTCGTCGTCCGAGACGTGGTCGAAGCCGGTGGCGAGCACCAGGGCGCACGCGGCGGCATGGACGGCCGCGACGATGGCGA
>JAYSXP010000538.1:0-9665 GCA_043717125.1 Polyangiaceae bacterium
ACCCGAGGACGAATGCAGCGGAGGCTGCGCGCTTAGCGGCGGTCGTCGAGAAAGCGGCGAAGATCATCGTCGGAGGCCTTGGGCACGGGGTGAATCGGAGCGGCAGCAGCGGAGTGAACGATCGGATCGACGGCGGGCGCGGGGGCGGGCGCGGGTCCGGGTGCAGCGGGTGACGCTTTCGGCGCGAGCGCCGCGGCGCGCGCACGTGGCGGCACGGGCGCGGCGTGCAGATCGGCGACGGCGATCGCCGCCGGCGTCGTCGGCGTGGGGGTGAGCGGCGTGAGGGTGAGCGGCGCGGCAGGCAGCGGCGCCTCCGCGACGGCCGGCGGCGCGCCGACGATGCCCGCGGCGGCGGCGGTGGGCTCCTCGCTCGAGACGCGCGTGGAGGCGACGCCGATGATCACACCGACGGCGACGCACGCGGCCGCGGCGAAGAGGCGCTTGCGCGAGCGGGTCGGAGGCGCGAGCTGCGGCGGAGGCGCGACCGTGATGGCGAGCGGCGCCACCGACGGATTGGCCGCCGCGCTGACGACGCTCGGCTCCGGCGTCCTGTCCGATGACGGCACGGGCGTGATGCGCTCGTGTGGATCGTCGGGCAGCAGTGACCGCGAGGCGGTGCGCTGCACGAGCGTCTCGAGGACGAGCGCGTCGTAAGGGCCGGTATCGACGGCGAGCGTCGAGGAGCGCTTCGCGAAGACAGGCTGCGTGCCGAACGGCGCGAGCTTCGACGCGAGCACCTGCATCGTGCCGGGCCGGTGCGTTGGATCACGTGCGAGGCAGGCGTCGACGAGATCGCCGAGCCCGTCGGGCACGCCGGCGAGCATCGCGGGCTCGTCGAGCGCGACGGAGAGGTTCACGGTGGAGGGCGAGTCGGCGGCGAACGGCGGCGCCCCGGCAAGCATCGTGTAGAGGAGGACGCCGACGCCCCACGCATCGGAGCGGTGATCGGGCTCGCGGCTGCCTTGCAGCAGCTCGGGCGCGCTGATGGCGAGCGACTCGAGCGCGCGCGCGTCGAGCGGGAGCATCGCGAGGGCGCGCGAGATGCCGAGGTCGACGACCTTCACGTGCGCCGGTCCGGCGTCGGACCACACGAGGCGGATCGCGCCGGGGTTGAGCTCACCGTGCACGATGCCGACCGCGTGCGCGGCGGAGAGCACCTCGCAGACCGCGATGGCCACGTCGACGGCGCTCTCCGTGGGCAGCGACCCGACGCGCGCGAGCAGCTCGCGAAGCGACTCGCCGGTCTGGGCCTCGCGCACGAGGAACGGATGACCGTCGGTGGTGACGCCGACCTCGCGGATCACGGCCACGTTCGGCGATTGGAGCGTGGCGGCGCGGCGCGCCTCGGCGAGGAAGCGGAGGCGCACGGCATCGAGCCCGTCGTCCATGGCGAGGAGCACCTGCACCTCGACGGGTGCGCTGCCCTTCTTGGAGGGGGCTGCGGCGAGGTAGGCACACGCGCGGTCCGCCCGGAGGAGCGAGATGACGCGGTACTGGCCCGCGAGCAGATCCCCGGCGCGGAGCGAGAGACCAGGAATCAACCGGGGCCGGGAGGCGGGCCGCGGAGGCGAATCCGAGAGCATCATCAGTGGGTAGGAGGAATTAGCACACGTAAGTTAATGTGGTAGCCCACGCCCCCTCGAATTTGCCCGAAGTGCGCAACCATGCGTAGAGGCAGCCCCGGCGCCGCCCCCGCCGTCGGCCCGAGCAGCCCTCGCTCGGAACGGTGAAGATCCTTACCGATGGCGCGCGGCGCCGCGCGGGTCGGTGCGCGGGCGGCGCGGCGCGCGGGTGGCGGGGGTCACTCTCTCGTGGGGGGCGTCCTTTTCGGGGGGCGCGCGGCGAGGCACTTCGCGAGGGGAGCCGCGAGGTCGGGGGAGGGGGCGACGGGATCGGACGCGAGGTCGGTGCTCTGGTGCGCCGCGTCCGGGCTCATCCAGATCATGCGGGCGCGACCCTTCACGTGGGAGGCGCCCACGCCGCCCCCCACGCCGCCGAACCACACCCGCGAGTCGTGGCTGTTGTTGCGGTTGTCACCCATGACCCACGTCTCGCCAGCGCTGGCCGTGTACGGACCCTGGTAGTCGGCGAGCGGCGCCTGCTTGTCGAGGAACACGAGGTAGGCCGAGGCCTCGAGGAACTCGACGAAGAGGTCGCCCTCGTGGGCGGACCCGTCGATGCTCTCCGTGTAGCGGTACGTGCCGACGGTGCACGACGGGACCTCCCAGCCGTTGATGATCGGGTGGCCGTTACGGACCTCGAGGCGGTCGCCGCCGACCGCGATGGCGCGCTTCACGAAGTCCTGCTCGGGGTGCTCCGGATACTGGAAGACGAAGACCTCGCCGCGCTTCGGCAGCCTCTTGCGGTAGACCGCCTTGTCGACGAAGAGATGATCGCCGACGCCGATGGTCGGGATCATCGCGCCCGACGGGACCTTGAACGCCTCGATGACGAGCGCGCGCAGCGTGAGCGCGACCATCGGTGCGAGCAGGATCGGCGCCACCACGAACGCGATCACGGCCGCCATCGACGTCGGGCGATGTTTGCGCGCGGGCATCGCGAGCACGTCGAGGATCGCGCCGGCGTAACCGACGAACAGCGCGCCGCCGAGGATCACGAACACCCAGCCGCTCGACGGCTCGCTCGCGAGAACGACGAGGAGCAACCCGACGACGAGCGGTCCGAACAGCCAGAACGCCCCGCGCAGCGGATGCCCGACGAACGCGTGCCCCACGCCCGGCGCCACGAGGCTGAGCAGCGCGGCGACCACACGGCTCTTCGGCTTCTCGGGTGGCGACGGATGTTCGTCCATCGCCGAACCCTACCTCAACCGCTGCGCGTCGAGCGCCTCAGCGACAGCAGCACTTGAAGAACCGCTCGGCGCCCGGGATCGGGCTGTTCGAGCACGCCGTGTAGCTCTCGGTCGGCGGGCCGCTGAGCAGGTCGAGCCGGTGCCGGCGGTGAACTCGGCGGCCTTGATGCTCTGGTCCGTGAGGATCGGTCTGCAGTCCTCGGCGCAGCACTTCCCCTTCGTCGCGCAGTGCTCGACGCAGCTCGGCACGTCCGAGGCTTCGAGCGTCGCGTCGCGTCGCGTCGGTCCGGCCGGCGTCGTCGCCGTGCGCGGTGCCGGCGTCGTCGATGATGTCGAGGGAGCTCGCGCCCGACACGAGCTGGCAGCCGCCCGCCGCCACCACGGCAGCGAGGAAGAACGCGACGCGGATCGTGCGCAGCCTCATCTCAGAACGCTCCTGCCACGCCGGCGCCACCGAGGCCGATGCGCGCGCCGCCGAGGCCGGCGCGTGGCGCGGCGGGCGCCGCCGGGTCGGCCGTGAGCAGAGACCACGAAGATACCCGCGCCCACGATGCCCACCGCGACCCGACGTTCGAGACGTTCGCGAACAGCAGCGAGGCGTCGAGGTCCGACCGCGCGTCGACGAGCAGCGATCACCCGTGCAGTGCTCCTTCGCGCTGGAGGTCTTCGAGAGCGAGAGCACGCCGGCCACGGTACCGAACGCGAGGCCGACCGCCCCCACGCCGAGACCGACGTACGCGAGCGTGTTCCCCTTCTTCGCGGGCGTCTCCGGCGCCACCGGCGGCGCGCTGGACGTCGAAGGCGCAGGCGGCGTGGTGCCGGCGAGCGCCGGCTTCGCAGGCGCCGCCTCGGCCTGCGGTGCCGTTGCCGCGCCCGTTGCCGCGGCGGGCGTGCTGCCCGGCGGCGGCGCGGCGGTGACCGCGGTGTCTGGCGCGTGCGCGTGCCTCTGCGCGAGCCACAGCATCGCCCCCACGGGGAGGCCGAGCATCAGCCGCGCCGCGGCCAGCGCCACCGCGACGGTCGGCATGCTCGAGGGCGGCTGCGGCTCGCGGGTCGACGTGCCGTCGAGCGTCTCGGGGGTGGGCCCCGCGTCAGGCAGGCGCGCATCGGAGGCGATGGTCTCCGCCACCTGATCGTACGGCGTGAGCGGCACGGGCCGCGCGACGGTCACTGCCTCGCCGGGCGACGACGTCGCGAAGCTGCTCGAGGGAAGCCCGGCGAGCTCGCCCAGCGTGCGCGCCATCTCGCGGGCCGAGCCGAAGCGCTGCGCCGGGTCGAGCGCGAAGGCGCGCGTGAACCACGCGTCGACCGCGGGCGTGAGGTCGGTCGGGTTGGCGCTGCGAGGGCGGTCGGTGGCGCGCGTTGCTGATGGACAGGCAGATCGCGCCGAGCGTCTCGCCGGCCCGGCGCAGCCAGGAGCTTGCGCACGAGCCCAGCGGGCATTTTGGCGACGCGGGCGAGGCGTACGACGTGATCCTCGCTCAACCAGCGCCCCTCACATCGGAACTGGTAGACCGCGCCAAGCGGGACGTGTGCACGCTCGGCCCGCGCACGCAGCGACGTGTCTGCGTTCCGCGGGACCGCGGGCTTGGCCATCGCGGACGCGCGGATGGCCCGGGCGAGCGGGTGCTCGGTCCGGTCGCCCTGACGTGAGGGCGAAGTGCTGCGGGAGGTGTTGCGGAGTGGGATGCGCGCCGCGCGCCTCCGATCCATTGAGGCGCGTTTCAGACTGCGTTTCCGCAGGGATCGTGATGGTGGGGCAACCGGGACTTGAACCCGAAACCAATGGATTAAGAGTCCACTGCTCTACCAATTGAGCTATTGCCCCGTCGAGGGACCCGCGGTGTACTTTTCGTGCGCGAGCCTGTCAAGCTGCGTTTTCGGACGCGCTACGCTGAGAGCGTGATGACCCTCCGCTACCACAACCTTCTCAGCCATCGTTTCGTCGACGACCGAGCACCTCGTGGCCCGAGCCCGGCATGAGGGCGCTCGTCACGGGCGGCGCGGGCTACGTCGGCTCGCACATGGTGAAGACGCTGCTCGTCATCGGCCACGAGCCGGTCGTGCTCGACGACCTGTCGACGGGCCATCGCGACGCCGTTCCGCCGGGCGTTCCGTTCGTGCTGGGGGACGTCGGCGACAGCACGGAGATCGCCGCGCTCCTGCGCGATCAGCGCATCGACGTGGTATTCCACTTCGCCGCCAAGAGCCGGATCGAGCAGTCCGTCGCCGAGCCGCGGCTGTACTGGAGGGGCAACGTCGTCGCGACGCTCGCGCTCCTCGAGGCGGTGCTCGACGCCGGCACGGTGCAGGCCTTCGTGCAGTCGTCGACCGCGGCGGTCTACGGCGCGCCCGACGAGGTGCCGATCGACGAGGACCACCCGAAGCGCCCGCTCAGCCCGTACGGCGAGACGAAGCTCGCGATCGAGCAGGCGCTGGCCGGCTACGGGCGCGCGCACGGGCTGCGGTGGGCGGCGCTCCGCTACTTCAACGCCGCGGGCGCCGAGCCCGACGCCGGCCTCGGCGAGCGGCACGAGCCCGAGACCCACCTCATTCCGCTCGTCCTCGAGGTGGCGAGCGGCGAGCGGGCCTCGATCGCGATGTACGGCACGTCCTGGTCCACCCCCGACGGCACGTGCGTCCGCGACTACGTGCACGTGACCGATCTCGGCGAGGCGCACCTCGCGGCCGTGCAGCATCTCCTGCGCGGGGGCGAGTGCGGCGCGTTCAACCTCGGGACCGGCCGCGGGCACAGCGTGCGCGAGATCGTGGAGGCGGCGCGCGCCGTCACCGGGCGGCCCATCCCCACCGTCGACGCGCCGCCCCGGGCCGGTGATCCGGCGGCGCTGGTGGCGAAGGTCGACCGCGCGGCAGACGTGCTGGGGTGGCGCGCCCGGCGCAGCGACCTCCGGCAGATCGTCGGCGACGCCTGGGCGTGGAAGCAGCGGGCGAAGCCCTCGGTGACCCAGCTCCCGGCGAAGGATCTCGGCGCGCCGTTGAAATGACGCTAGAAAGGGGGCGCCGATGCTGCGCCCCGAGGTCTCGCTCGTCATCCCCATCTACAACGAGGAAGCGGTGCTTCCCCAGTTGGACGAGCGGGTCCAGGCGTTGCTCACGAAGCTGGGTGAGCTCTCGTGCGAGGTGGTGTTCGTCGACGACGGGTCGAAGGACAAGTCGCTCGACCTCCTGCGCATGATGGTGGACCGCGAGGTCCGCTACCGCGTGGTCTCGTTCTCGCGCAACTTCGGCCACCAGCGCGCCATCACCGCCGGCATGGATGCGGCGCGCGGCAAGGCAGTGGTCGTCATGGACGCCGATCTCCAAGACCCGCCCGAGGTCATCCTCGAGATGGTCGAGAAGTGGCGCGAGGGTTTCGACGTCGTCTACGGCCGGCGCCGCACGCGCGCCGGCGAGACGCCCTTCAAGCTCTTCACCGCGAAGATGTTCTACCGGCTCTTCGCCGCGATGATCCCCATCGAGGTCCCGCTCGATACCGGCGACTTCCGGCTCATGAGCCGGCGCGTGGTGGTGGCGATGCGCGAGCTGCGCGAGACGCACCTCTTCGTGCGTGGACTCGTGTCGTGGCTCGGCTTCAAACAGATCGCGGTCGACTACGATCGGGATGCGCGCGCCGCTGGCGAGACGAAGTACCCGCTCAAGAAGATGCTCGCGTTCGCCTTCGACGGCATCATGTCGTTCAGCATCCTGCCGCTTCGGCTGACGACGTACCTCGGCGCGATCGTCGGGACGCTCAGCGTGCTGTACGGGCTCTTCGCGGTGGTCACGCACCTGCTCGGCTTGACCACGCCGGGCTGGACCACCACCGTCGTGCTCGTGTCGTTCCTCTTCAGCGTGCAGCTGCTGATGACCGGCCTGCTTGGCGAGTACATCGGGCGCATCTACGAGCAGGTGAAGATGCGGCCGCTCTACGTGGTCGGCGAGCGGCTGCGTCACCGCTCGCGGCGCAAGCGCATCACGACCGGCGACTTCGCGTCGGTACGCGAGATTGGGACGTCGAATGCGCCCCCGCCGCTGCCGTCGACGAAGCCGAAGAAGATCGACGAGACGTGAGGCTCAGCGCCGCGTGGCCCGCAGCATCTGCTGGGCGCCGAGCGGCAGACGTGTGAGACGGCGCTCGACCGGACGAAGGAAGGCGAGCGAGCGCGGGAAGAAGACGATGTAGTCGAGCGACACGCCATCGAAACCGGCGCGCGCCAGGGTTTCTCGTGCCTCCCACGGCCAGAGGAGGATCGCGTCTTCGTCGAACGCGCACGCTGCCACGGCGCGCCTCGTCAGCGGGTTCAGCGGGTTGTGCTCGAAGACGACGACCTGGCCGCCGGGCCGGAGCAGCGTACGGACGCTACGGAGGAGGTCGAGCCGCGAGCGCGGCAAGACGTGATGGAGCACGCCGGAGAGCACGACGGTCGCGAAGTGGTCCCGAGGCAAGGTCTGCGGGTCGAAGTGAAAGTGCGCGCTCGGCACGCGCTCCTTCGCGATGTCGATGCTCTTCACCGACGGGTCGTAGGCGTGAACGTCGCTGAAGCGCGTCACGAAGCGCTCGGTCAGATTCCCGATGCCACACCCGAAATCGAGCAGCGGCCCCGTGTCCTTCACGCCGTGCTGCAAGAGCAACGCGAGCTTGTGGTCGTGGAAGTAGGCCGGGTCTTCACCGCTCGCAGCGATGCTCGCGCGGTGGTCCTCTTCGTAAGAGGCGGCGTAGGCGTCGAACTCGCTCATCGTGCCTCGTTCTAGGGCCCGTCTCGCTCGCTCGCAAGCTCTCGTGATAACGTGCGCGCACCCTCGTGAACCGTCCCGCTGCAGAGCGCTCCGCGACTCCGACGTGGCTTCGGCTCACGGGCCTCACCGGGCTGGGACTGTTGCTCACCATCTACGCATGGTGGCCGATGTTCCTCGCGTACCCGAAGACGCCCGAGGAGGACGGACGCCACTTCTTCTTCCAGTTCGAGACGGTGAAGGCGCTGATCCGGGGGCGCGAGCTGCCGCTCTGGAATCCATTCGACTGTCACGGGATCCCGCTCTGGAGCCATCCGGAGTCGATGGCCGGCGGGCCCATTCTCCTCCTCACGACGGGGCTGAGCACGACCATCACGGTGATGCTGTGGAACATCATCCACGTCGTCGTGGGGTTCGTCGGGATGTGGTTGCTCGGGCGTGACGACCTGAAGCTCACGCGCACCGCCACGTTCATCACGGCCTCGATGTGGGCCTTCGGTGTCGCCCACGCCGACCAGTACGCCGGCGAGCACAGCACGCTCGCCGGTTTTCTCTACGCGCCGCTGCTCCTGTTCCTGTGGCGCAAGGGCGAGGAGAGCTGGGACGCGCGCGTCGGGCTCGGTCTGATGATCGCGCTCATGGTCTTCGAGGGGCAGACGTACCCGCTCCCTTACACGCTGCTGGTCGTCGGCCTCGAGACCACCACGCGCATCTGGCGACCGCGGCGCGCCAGGAAGATCCTCGTTGCCGGCGTCACCGTCGCGCTCGTCGGAATCATGGTGTCGGCGTGTCGTCTCCTACCGCTCGTCGACGAGCTTCGCGCCCACAAGCGCCCGATGGAGCCGGACTTCGATCACCTGATGCACCTGAAGTCGATCATCGACATGTACGTGCTCCGGACCCCTCACTGGCGTTCACGCTTCGCCGATCAGCAGTACGTGTTCGGCGAGTACCTCACGTACATCGGGTGGCTGGGGGTCGGGCTGGTCGTTCTCGGCGTCGCGGTGTCGGTCGCGGAGAACACGTGGCTCGTCGTGCTCGCCGCGATGACCTTCGTGCTCATGCTCGGGCACTTCGCGCCCTGGGCGCCCTACCACGTGCTCCAGGAGCACGTGCTGCCGTTCAAGTCGATGCGGGTACCGTCGCGCTACCGCTTCCTCATGCTGGTGCATGTGAGCCTGTTCGTCGGGCTGGCGGTGGATCGGGTTCCAAAGCTCTGGCGCCAGATCTTCGGGATGCCGAAGATCGCGAACGCGATGCACGTCGCGCTCGCGGGCATCGCCTTCATCGTCGTGGGCGACGGGATTGGCCTCGCCCAGGAGATCATGGCGTACCGCTTCAACGGCGCGCCCGAGCAGCGGGTGGCCCGCGCGGCTCGCTTCCACTACGCGACCACCGGCCTCACCCCCGACTTCATCGACCAGCCGAGGCAGAACGAGGCCTGGCTCGGCTGTCGTCACTACACCTGGGCGTTCGGGGCCGACGCTCCCGTCTGGACGGGCGACGTGCCGCAAGCGCGGGCGCTCGACGACGGCGCCGTGGTGGAGGTCGGGAATCGCACGCACAACACGTTCACGGTCGACGTCGACGTCAAGCGCCCCTCGCGGATCGTCCTGAACAGCGCCTGGGACCGTGGCTGGCGCTCCGACATCGGGACGCTCGTGCAGGCGGACAACAAGCTGATCGCGATTGACCTGCCCCCTGGTCGCTACCAGGTGCATGCGCGCTTCTGGCCGGACTACCTCACGCTCGGCCTCTGGATGTCGGGGCTCGGGATCGCGGGCGTCATCGTGTTCTTCGCGCGCCGGCCGCTCATCCGCAGCATGCGGCGCCGCGGCGAGGCTCAGGCGTCATCCTAGGCAGTTGCGCCGCCCGAGGATCCAGAACATCCTTTGCGGGCTCGCATGGCAAGACTGCTCGATCCGCTCGACACGCTCGACCGCCAGTCCCTGGTGGATAGCCGCGGTGTGACGTTCAAGGCGTTCCGGGAGACGCTCCGACCGCGCTACGGGCGCGTCTGGCGGGACATCGTCAGCGGCCAGGTGACCTTGCTCGCGGCCATCGCCGGCTCGGTCGCGGTGCAGCGCTGGGCACCGGCGTTTGCGGCTGCAGCCGTGCC
>JAYSXP010000539.1:0-26869 GCA_043717125.1 Polyangiaceae bacterium
TGCGGGGCCGAGCAGAGAACGTGGTCGAGTCATTCCTCTGTGGATTCGCGCTTCTCGCCAGCGAGCGAGACGTTCAGCTGCTGGGTTCGTCGATCGGCACGGGCACGCGCCGGGCGTCCATCCACAACGAATCGATGTCGTAGGCGGAGCGCGCGTCGTCCTGGAAAACGTGGACGACGACGTCGCCGAAGTCCATGAGCACCCAGTTTGCGTGCGGAAGGCCTTCGACCGCGAGCGCGCGCTTGTTCTTCTTGCGCAGCGCTTCCTCGATCGAGCTCGCGAGCGCCGTCACGTGCCGATCGCTTCGACCGGACATGAGGACGAGGAAGTCGGCGTAGTCGACCCTTCCGGCGACGTCGATCACCTCGAGGCCGGACGCTTTTTTCTCGATGCCCGCGGTCGCGATGAGGATCGCAATCTCGCGCGACTCGTCGCTCGCGGTGCTCGTCGCGCCGGGAACGCGCGTGCCGGAGGCCTTCTTGAGGCGGCTGCCCTCCTCCTCGGGCCGCTCGGCGGGGGCCGCGGCGGCCGGGGTACGACGAGACGTGGCACCGGTCGCGCGCGGAGACGTTCGCGGTGCACGTTCGGGCGAAAGACGGGCCCGGCGCGCAGGACGTTCGGCGGTCTCGCCGGCCGGCGCGCGCGGCTTACCGGGCGCGCCGTGAGAGGTGCGAAGCATCGGCCGCTCGGGGCCCTTCGGGGGGGGACGTTTGTTCGCGGCCAAGTGCTCTCCTTACTCGGATCGTCGCCGCGAAGCATCCTCCGCGTCAACGCGATTCCGGCCAATTTCAGGTTCCATCCGGTGCCTTTGCGGGCGTGGTGGGCCCTTTCAACGACGAATCTGGCCTTCGCCGTCGATCAGCCACTTCATGGTCGTCAGCGACTCGAGCCCCATCGGCCCGCGCCAATGGAGGCGGCTGGTCGCAATGCCGATCTCCGCGCCGAGCCCGAGCTCGCCGCCATCGTGGAATCGGGTCGATGCGTTCACGACGACGCAGGCCGCGTCGACCTCGCGCCGCCAGCGCTCGGCATGCGCGGCGTCGGGAGTCAGGATGGCCTCGGTGTGCCCGGAGCCGTACTCGGTCACGTGCTCGATCGCCGCGTCGAGGCCGTCGACGACGCGAACCGCGAGGACCGTGTCGAGGAACTCGCGACCGTAGTCGTCGGGTGCGGCAACGGCGGCCTCGGGAACGAGCTGGCGCGTGCGCTCGTCTCCCCGGAGCTCGCAGCCCGCCGCGAGGAGCGCCGCGGCGACGGGAGGGAGCAGACGCTCGGCATCGCGTGCGTCGACGAGGAGACACTCGAGCGAATTGCACACGCCGGGCCTCTGCATCTTCGCGTTCACGGTGATGCGGGCCGCCTCGGCGGCGTCGGTCCCGTCATCGAGGAAGAGGTGGCAGACGCCCTTGTAGTGCTGCACGACCGGCACCCGCGCGTTCTCGGTGACGAAGCGGATGAGCGCCTCCCCGCCCCGCGGGATCGCGAGGTCGACGAGCTCGCTCTGCTGAACGAGGGCACGCACGGCGTCGCGATCGGTGAACGACACGACCTGCACTGCCTCGCGCGGGAGACCTACGCTCTCGAGCGCGGCCTGGACGATCTCGGCGAGCACGGCGTTCGTGCGCGCGGCCTCGGAGCCACCGCGAAGGACGACGGCGTTCCCCGCCTTCAACGTCAGCGCGCTCGCCTCGACCGTCACCCCGGGACGCGCCTCGTAGATCATTGCGATGACGCCGAGGGGCACACGCACGCGCGTGACCTTCAGACCGTTCGGGCGGACGCTGCGCGAGACGACCTCGCCGACGGGATCGGGGAGAGCCGCGATCGATCGCACGCTCGCCGCGAGCGCGGCGAGCCGGCGCTCGTCGAGCATGAGCCGATCGAGCATCGCACCCGTAGTCCCCTTCTTGCGCGCCGCCTCGAGGTCGGCCTCGTTCGCGGCGATGACCTGACGCTCGCCGCCCTCGAGGTTCTTCGCGATCGCCTCGAGCGCGGCGTCCTTCGCCGCGCGCGGCTTGGGGCCGAGCTTGCGGGAAGCCTTGCGCGCTTGGATGCAGATCGCACGGATCTTGTCGTCGAGGCTCTCGGCCATGGCTGGAGCACTATAGCGTCTCAGAACCCGATCGCGAGGTGCACGCCGACGAGCGCGTAGGCGCGAAGGTCCTTCACCTCGGTGTCGATCGGGCCGATCAGCCCGCCGGTGACGCTCCCGCCGACGCGCACGTCGGCGTCCTCGAGTCCGAGCGAGTACTCGAGCCCGAGGCGGCCGGTGCCGACCCCGGCCACGCCGCTCGCGTCGGGACGGCTCACCGTGAGGAGGCCGACGCCCATGCCGACGACGGGGTGAACCGGACCGCGCTTGCGGAGGTCGAGCGTGACCTCGCCGGTGTAGAGCCCGACCGTGTCTCCGGTCGACGTGCTGCTACCGTCTCTGTTCTTGCCTTCGCCTCGCAGCCACGAAGCCGCGAGGCAGCCGCCTACCGACCCGGTGCCGAAGTCAGCAGAGGCGCCGACACCAATGCCGAAGCCCTTCCCGGTCGTGATGCCTTGCGGGCCGAGCTGGAGGCGAACGGGCGAGCGATGGAGCTCGCGCGGATCGCGCTCGAAGCGGGGCTCCTCCAGCACCATGAGCCCGCCGTTACGCGGCGGCGGACTGTCCTGGTCCGCCGGCGGCTCAGCGAAGCGGCCGGTGCCGACGGTCACGGTCGCATCCTCGGCGCGCGCGTCCTTCGTCGCCACGAGCAACCATGCAGAAGCGAGCACGACCCCGAGACCGAGCGTGATGAAGTTCCTTGTCATCGCGAAGGAACAACGCTGCGGCGGGCCCGGGCTTACAGTCCGCCGATCCGGGGCGCAGCGCCGTACGAAATCGGCTATTCTTTCCAGCCGATGACGCGTTGTTTGCGCATCTGCCTGGGCCTCCTGGCCGTCGCCGTGGCGATTTCCCCTGCTCGCCCGGCGCTGGCCCAGCAGCGCCCGGTGCCGAACGGGGGCCAGGCGCCCTCCACGCTCGCGCCCGAAACGCCGTCGACCGAACCGAAGACGAAGGAGCAGCTCGAGGCCCAGCAGCACTTCCAGCGCGCCAAGGACCTCTACCAGACGGGCGCGTATCGCGAGGCGATCGCCGAGCTCACACAGGCGCGCGGCCTCGACCCGAAGGCGAAGGACCTCGTGTTCAACCTCGGCACCGTCCACGAGAAGCTCGGCAAGTTCGAGGAGGCGATCGCGTTCTTCCGCCAGTACATGGAAATGGAGAGCGTCACCGCGGCAGAGCATGCCAAGGCGGAGACCATCATCAAGCGCATCGAGGGCGCCAAGCACGAGGTTCCCGCCGCGACGGCGGCCACCGCCACCGCGCCCGTCGAGACGCCGCCGCCTCCTCCTCAGGAAAAGGAGCACCGCGGACGCCTCGACGCTGCGACGATCGCGGCGGGGTCGGTCGCGATCGTCGGGCTCGGCGTCGGCGCTGCGTTCGGCATCCTCGCGGTCTCGAAAAAGCCCTCCGCCTTCGTGACGGGCCGCGACGGCACGTACGCCGAGCTCCAGCAGAAGGCGAACGACGCGCACACGCAGGCGATCGTCGCGGACGTGGGCTTTGGCGTCGGCATCGTCGCGACGGTCGTCACCGCGTACCTGTATTTCGCGCGAACCAAGGTCGCGAGCGAGCCGAAGCGAACGGGCCTCGCGCTTCCGTCCGCGGCCTCCGTGCCCTCGGGCGGCGTCCTGATGCTCGGCGGTTCGTTCCAATGAAGCGCGGAGCGACGAGGCTCCTCGCCTCGGCCGTCGCGCTCGCCCTCGCCGCTGGCGGCTGCAGCCTCATCGTCTCCGGCGACGTCGGCGACGTCAGGTGCACAGGCACGAGCGCCTCGGCATGCCCGTCCGGTCTCGTCTGCGATACCGCGCGCGGCCGCTGCGTCAGCGACGCGGGCGTCGAGCCGAGCGAGGCCGGCGAGGAGGACGCGCCCGTCGACGAGGACGTGGCCGATGCCACAAGGGAGGCCGACGCCCCTGGCCCGCTCGACATCGGCGCGAAGTGCCGCGTCGACAACGAGTGCAAGAGCCGCCTCTGCGGGACGAGCACCATCCTCACGACGACGATCACCTCGAGCACCGGCCCGATCTGCACGACGCCGTGCTGCACGTCGGTCGACTGCAGCGCCGGAAACGTGTGCTTCAACGGCGGCACGGGCGGCGGCTACTGCGTCCCGGCTGCGCTCGCCTCGCGGATGCCGCCGGCGTCGGGCGGCAAGAGCGGCGGCTCGATCTGCACGGTGAACAGCGACTGCCGCTCCGGCTACTGCGAAAAGCCCGACGCGGGCTCGGCGCGCTGCTTCGATACGTGCTGCACCACCAGCGAGTGTGGCGGCGGGACGTGCCGCTTGAAGACGGTCTCGGCGCCCGGCCCGGCCCATGACCTCTGGGTCTGCGCGACGGCCGAGCCCGGCGCGACCAAGCTACCGGGAGACCCGTGCGTGGACAGCACCGAGTGCGCGAGCGACACGTGCATCGGCGTCAGCGTCTCGCGCATCTGCCGCCCACCCTGTTCGAGCAGCGCTAGCTGCAAGGCCGTGTCCGGCTTCTCCGCGGGCCACTGCCTCTACGGTTCGAGCGGAAGTGACTACTTCAAGTTCTGCTTCTCCGGCACCATGGCCGGCGACTCCCCCGCCGGCGCGGCATGCAGCGACGACAGCACGTGCCAGTCGGATTACTGCGACGGCGAGCTAAAAAAGTGCCTCAACGTCTGCGGAAAGGACTCCGACTGCGCGGTCAACGAAGCGTGCCGTCCCTCCGCGGCGAACACCCCGTATCTCCGCTGCGTACCCAAGCCCTGAGGAGGACTCTGCCATCATGGCGCATCCGACCGCGAGCTTTCGCTGCTTTCAGGGCTGTGCGGGGACGTTCCCGCTCACGGCCGCCATCTACCGCTGCCCCACGTGCGACGCGCTGCTCGAGGTCGCGCACGATCTCGACGTCCTCCGGAAGACGAGCGGCGAGCAGTGGCGCGCCCTCTTCGACAAACGATGGGCCGCGACCTCGAACGTGTCTGGCGCGCCCACCTCGGGCGTGTGGAGCAAGCGCGAATGGGTCGCGCCCGAGGTTCCCGACGACGCCGTCGTGACCACCGGTGAGGGCATGACGCCGCTCTATCCGGCGCGCCGCCTCGCCGCCGAGCTCGGCTTCGGTGAGCTCCTCGTCAAGCAGTGCGGCACGACGCACACCGGGTCGTTCAAGGACCTCGGCATGACCGTACTCGTCAGCGTCGTGAACTACGCGATACGTTCGGGAGCCCTGTCGGTTCGCGCGATCGCTTGCGCGAGCACCGGCGACACGTCGGCGGCGCTCGCCGCGTACGGCGCCGCGGCGGGCCTGCCCGTCGTCGTCCTGCTCCCGCGCGGCATGGTCAGCGTCGCGCAGCTCGTGCAGCCGCTTGCGCACGGCGCGAAGGTCCTCGCCCTCGAGACGGACTTCGACGGATGCATGACCGTCGTGAGCGAGCTCGCGAAGCGTGGGCTCGTCTATCTCGCGAACTCGATGAACCCGCTGCGCATCGAGGGCCAGAAGACGGTCGCACTCGAGATCGCCCAACAGCTCGGCTGGAACGTTCCGGACTGGGTCGTCATCCCGAGCGGCAACATGGGAAACGCCGCCGCGCTCTTCGCCGGGTTCACCATGGCGAAGGAGCTGGGCCTCACGACGGCGCTTCCGCGCCTCTGCATCGCCCAGGCCGCGAAGGCGAACCCCATGTATCGTGCATTCATTGCCGGGACCGAGGAGGTCACCCCGATCGTGGCCGAGCCAACGCAGGCGAGCGCGATCCGCATCGGCAACCCGGTGAGCGCGCCCCGCGCGATGCGGGCGCTGCGCGGCATGAACGGCGTCGTCGAGGAGGCCACCGAGAGCGAGCTCGCGGACGCGTGTGCGCGGGCCGATCGCACCGGTCTCTACGCCGATCCGCACACGGGCGTCGCGATCGCGTGCGCGCGCAAGCTTCGCGAGCGCGGCGTGATCAACGCCACCGATCGGGTGGTCGTCGTATCCACGGCGAGCGCGCTCAAGTTCACCGAGCTGAAGCTCGCGTACCACGAGAGCAAGCTGCCGGACGTACCGACGCCACTCGCCAACGTTCCGGTGGGCTTGCCACCGGACGTCGACATCGTCGCGAAGAACCTGGGCTGACGGACGCTCGGCTCAGTCGCCGTCGGCGGCGTCTGCCGCGTCCGCGGCGTCGGGCACCGAGGTGTCGGCGGCGTCCGCCGCGTCGGCGGTGCTCGTATCGGGCTGGCTCACGTCGAACCTCGCGTCGAACGACGAGTCCGTCCCGACGGCCGAATCGCTGCCTTCGACGGGGATCTTCGTGCGGTCGAAGTCGACGATGAGCTCACAGCCGAGGCCGAACGCCCCGGCCGCGACGACGAGGACGACTCGTTTGCGAATCCTGCTGAACTTCATGGTCGATCCTCTCAGAACCGAACGAGCGCGCTGGCGCCGCCACCGGTGGGGGTCACGTAGGGGGCGGGCGTGACGGTGATCTTCGCCTTCTTGGGGCTCCTTGCGGCCGTTGCTTTCGGCAGGTCGGCCTTCGCGCTCGCGGGTGCATCGCTCGACAGGAACAGCACGGCGCTCGTGACGCCGAACGTGATCGCGATGCCGAACATCATGTCGGCAACGAGCGCGTTGTTCTCGCCGTCGTCGGCCTTCTTCGTGGTGGGGTTCTTGTCGAAGTCACTCGACTGGCCGAGCGCCTTCACGCCGAAGCCGATGCCGACACCCGTGGCGACGATGGCCACGGCGCCAGTGACGTACGCCGGGACCTTGCTGCGCGGTTCCGGCGGGGGCGGCGGAGGAGGAGTCGGTGCGGTCGTGGGCGCCTCGGCGACGACGGGCGGAGGAGGCGGAGGAGGCGGCTCGTTCTTCGAGAGCTCGAGCTTCACGTCCTGCTTCGAGGCGAACGTGACCTCGAGCTCCTTGTCGACCGTCTGGTACCCCTCGGCGGCGATCTTCAGCGTGTGATGACCCGCCGGCAGATCGAGGTCGACCGGGGTCGGGGTCGCGTTCGGCTGAGCGTTTGGGTTCGTCGCGAGGTCGACCGTGACGTGTGCGCCGGCCGGGGTCGTCTCGACGTGAATCTTGCCGGGCATCGTCTTGATGGCCTCGACGCGCTTCTTCGTCTCGTCGCCCTGCTCCTTCATCTTCGCCGGGATGTTCGCGAGGAACTTTTCGTAGGCTGCGACGGCCTCGGTGAAGTGACCGAGGTTGTCCTGGCAGAGACCGACGAAGCGGTCGCCTTCGGGCGACGGCTTCGCGGCGTTGGCGGCGTCGAAGTCCGTGAGCGCGCCGGCGAAATCGCCGGCCTTGAACTTCTTCTCGCCGGACGCCATGAGCGGCTTCGGGTCGACGGGCTTCGCGGTCGGAACCGCGGGCTTTGCCGCTGTCGCGGGGGCGGCGGCCGGAGCCGTTGGCTTGGCGGCGGGCGGGGTCGCCGGCGGCGCGACCTTCGCGCTTCCTGCGGGCGGAGCGGGCGGAGTGGGCAGGCCGGTCGGCGCCATCTGCGCGGACGCGGGAACGCTGACCGTAACGCCGGCTGTCCCCACGGAGAGGCCGATGGCCACCGCGATGACGGTCGCGACGCCTCTCGATTTCCCGAGCATCTTCATGGGCTCGGAACTTACACCAAGCCTGCCGCGAAGGGAGCAGCTTTCAGGCTCCGCCACGAGGACGTCACGCCACGGCGCCCGTGCGGGGCCCACACTGTCAAGGGACGATTCGTGAGGGATTTCGAGGGAGTTAGCGATCTCGCGCAGAATCCTAGCGACCCCGGCGGGATCCACGATCGCGAGCCCGGCGCTTCCGGCGTATGGAAGGTGCAGTGACGATCGCCCGAGCCCTTCCCCTGGCCGCCGTGAGCAGCGTGCTCGCGGCCATCTCCCTCCTCTTCAGCGCCGCGTGCGAGGACCGCACCGGCGGCGACGAGCCCGGTCACGATGCCGCGGTCCGCGATTCGCTTGTGTCGCCTCCGGTGGACGGCAGCCCCGACCTCGACGCGATCTCGATCGCCGACGGGGGAACCGCCGAGGCCGGCGCGTGTCCTGCGGGCTCGGCGTGGAGAAAGGCGCGCACCGCGTGTCCGGGCGCAGCGCTCGCTCCGCCCGCCGCGCTCACGAACGACCTCGCTACGGCCGCGCCTGGCGACGTGGTGTCGATGGCGACGATGGACGAGAGCGCCGCGCCCTGCCTCCCGGTCGTCGTGTGCACGCCGAGCGACGCACCGACGATGCTCTTCTCCGACTCGCCCGAGCTCCCTTCGCAGGACGGCGTGCTCTACGCGGACACCGTCGTCGCGGGCCGGTATCGCTTTTACGTGTATCATGCAAACGGCGGCGCGAGCCTCCGCAAGTTCCCCATCGTCGCGCTGAACCAGGGACCGCAGCCGGCGAAGATCACGATCGTGCGTCGCGGCCTCGCCGCGCCGTCGATGGCGTACGTCTCGGTGGGCAAGACGGTGCTTCTCGACTGGCTCGCCGATCGCGCGCCCACCGTCGTCACCGTACCGGCCGGCACACGCGTGCTCCTCGATGACGCGCTCGATCAATTGCATGCGGCGCAGAACGAGCTCGTGCACGCGATCTACGACGTGACGACGGACGCGCCGCTCAAGATCTCCTTCGTGAGCGTGCCCGCCGCCGCCGATGCCGTCACGGTCACCGCGGGGCTCTCCCTGCTCACCCGCGACGTGAACCACCAGCGCGGGACTTTTCCCGCCGCGGACGTGCTCGTCGCGCCCGCTTCGCCGTCAGGCGCGGCGCAGTCGAAGGGTGTGCAGCGCCTGCGCCTCGGGCTCGACGAGGTGGACGACACGCTCGAGGGCATCGACGCTCCGACCGGCGTGAAGCAGGTGCTGCTCGGCAACTACGGCGTGCTCTATCGCTTCGCGCTCGGGCTCCCCTCGCCCGCCACCGCGGCGATCTCTGCGCGGGGCGGCGGATGGGGCGGCGCCCTTCGCGCCGGCGCCACGACGGTCGCGCTGCCGACCGCCACCGAGCAGCTCGCCACGACCACCCACGCGATCGTCGTGGGCAAGCTGGGCGGCGCGGACGGCGGCGCCGAGCTGCGTCTCATGAGCGCCGGCGGCTCGAATCTGCCGATCGACCTGTTCCTCGTCACGCCGTGATCTCGGTCCTCCTCCCGTACCGCGATGCCGCGGCAACTCTCGGCGATGCGCTCGAGAGCGTACTGGCGGATCTGTCGTCCGACGACGAGGTCATCGCGATCGACGACAGCTCACGTGACGACTCGGCGTCACTCGTCCGAACGATCGCGGCGCGCGATCGGCGCGTGGTGATGATCGCGAGCGGGGGAACCGACGCGTCGAACGGGCTCGTGCGCGCGCTCTGTACCGGCGTCGGCGCGGCCCGCGGCGAGCTCCTCGCGCGAATGGACGGCGACGACATCACGCTTCCCGGTCGCTTCGCTGCCCAGCGCGCCGCGCTCCTCGACGATCCCGGCCTCGGCGCGATCGGCGTCCAGGTCGAGGCCTTCCCGGCCGCGGCCGGCGGCATGCAGCGCTACATCGCCTGGCAGAATGCGCTCACGTCGCGCGCGGACCACGCGCGCGCGATCTTCGTCGAGGCGCCGCTCTGTCATCCGTCGACGATGATCCGTCGCGCTGCGCTCGACGCGGCCGGAGGCTTTCGCGAGGTCCCCTGGGCGGTCGACTACGACCTCTGGCTGCGCCTCGACGCCGCCGGCTTCGGGCTCGCCAAGGTGCCGCGCATCCTCTTTCGCTGGCGGATGAGCGCCGAGAGCATGACGTGGACCTCCCCGAAGAACACGCCCGCGTGCTTCCTCGCGGCGCGCGCGCATTTTCTCGCGAGTCGCCTCCGCGAGCAAGGTCGTCCGTTCGCTGTCTGGGGCGCGGGCAAGACGGGTCGTCGGCTGGCTCGCGCACTCGAGTCCCATGCTCTCGCGCCGGACGCGTTCGTCGACATCGACCCCAAGAAGATCGGACGCACGGCGCGAGGCCGGCCGATCGTCGGTGCCACGACGGCGATCGAACGAGCCGCGAACGGAGACTGGCTGCTCGTGATTGCCCTTGGCGAAGCCGGAGCGCGCGACGAGGTGCGCGAACGTCTCTCTCGCGCGGGGCTCGTCGAGGGCCGCGCGTATGTCTGCGCGGCGTGAGGGTCAGTCGTGGTCGGGCTCGACGAGCTCGACGAGGACGCCGCCGGTGGCCTTCGGATGAAGGAACGCCACCTTGTGACCACGTGCGCCCTTGCGAGGCGTCTCGTCGACGAGCGGCACACCGAGCGCCTTGAGCGTCGCGAGCGCCTCCTCGATCCCCTCGACCTCGATGGCGATGTGGTGGAGCCCGGGCCCCTTTTTCTCGAGGAACTTCTCGAGGCCCACGTTGCCGCGCGGCGAGATGAGCTCGAGGCTCGTTTCGCCGATGGGTAGGAGGACCGCCTCGGTCTGTTGCGAGGCGACGACTTCGCGGACCTGCGGCTCGAGCCCGAGCACTTGCTTGTACTTTGCAATGGCGTCGTCGACGTCCCGCACGCAGATGGCGACGTGATCGATCTTCTTGATGCGAAGCATTGTCCCGTTACTAGCCCAGGCGCCGAGCCGAGCCCAGCGGGCCCTGTGGCTGAGGGCTCCGACGTGCGCGACGCGTTCGTGGTAGGCTCCGCGGCGCCATGAACCGTATCCACCTGTCGGCCTTCGCGGTCCTTGCTATCCTCTCTTCCACGGGCTGTTCGTCGGCGCTCTCGCAGCCGTTCGCGAGCATGAAGAGCCAGCCGGTGACCATCTACCGGCTCCAGAACTACGAGCCGCCGGCCGCCGCTGCAGCCATCCCCGGCTTGCCCGCCGCGGGCATCCCGCCGCAGATCCAGCAATGGCTCACCGCTGGCGCGCAACTCCTGCCGCCCGGACTGCTTCCGCCCGGTCTCCTCCCCGGTGGAACGCCGGCCCCGGCCGCCGCCGCGGACGTACCGCGCTTTCACAACTTCCGGATCCTCGGGTCGATGGCCGTCACCGACAAGACCCAGCACGACGACATCCTCGACCTCTTCGGCCACGAGTCGAGCTTCCAGCAGCCGAAGCAGAGCTGCATGTTCGCCGAGTTCGGCTTCCAGATCGGCTACGGCGCCGCTCCGGGCGCGCCGATGGGAACGGCTCCCGCGGGCGGTCAGCCCCCCGCCGACATCCTCGTCTCGCTCTCGTGCGACCAGGTGTCGATGGTCGGCTACCAGTGGCCGTACACGACGAAGAACGGACTCACCACCGACTCCGCGAAGAAGATCGTCGCGATGGTGCAGAAGGCCTTCGGCGGTTGAAGCGCGAGCGCGCCGATGAAGGACGCGCCGGAAACGTACGCGCCGAACCCTGCCCTCGCGTGGGTCTACCAGAGGTTCTTCGAGAAGATCGAGGTCGACCAGGCGTGGGCAGGTCGTGTCCGTGAGGCAGATGCGCGCGGCACGGTCGTCTACGTGCTGCGCAACCTCTCGTTCGTCGATTTTCTCGCACTCGACTACCTGACGAAGAGCCTGCGGCTCCCGCAAGTGCGCTTCGCAAACGACCTCGGGCTCTGGCTCCTCGAGCCGCTCGGCCGCGGCTGGCTCTCGGCCCTGCGGCCGCGCCGCGAGGAGGACGACGTCGGTCGGCTGCGCCAGGCGATCGACGGCGGGCATTCGGCAGCCCTCTTCTTGAAACGGCCGCCGACGTTGCTCGATCCTCCAGTCGTCGCCCGGGCGCGCGATCGAGGAGCCGTCGCGACGAGCCTGCCCACGCGCGGCAAGACCGAGGGTGATGCGTACCTGCGCGCCGTGCTCGAGGCGCAGCGCGCACGGAGCACGCCGATCCTGCTCGTACCGCAGGTCTTCGTGTGGAGCCGGAGCCCGGACGAGCAGAAGCACAACGCCGTCGACGCGCTGTTCGGCCCGCGCGAGTGGCCGGGCAAGATCCGAACGGTCGTGCAATTCCTCGCAAACTGGCGACACGTCACCTTGCGTGCCGGCGACCCGCTCGACGTCCAGGCGTTCATCGCGCACGAGACCGAAAAGGACGGCGGCGTAGCGCCCCCGGACGACGTGCTCGTGCGTCGCCTCACGTATGCGCTCCTGCGGCGCCTCGAGCGCGAGCGACGCGGCGTGCTCGGCCCGGCGCGGAAGCCGTCGGACCGCCTGCGCGATCAGGTGCTCCGCAGTCCGCGCCTCCAGAAGGTGATCCGCGACATGGCCGGCGAGGGCTCCGCGGAGCGACGCGTTCTAGGCTACCGCGCGCTCTCGATGCTGCGCGAGCTCGAGGCCGAGGTCGACCCCAACGCCGTGCGCGCGCTCGACGCGCTGATCGACCAGACCGTCGCGCGAATGTACACGGGCTTCGAGATCGACGATCCCGGGCTCGAGCGCGTGCGCCAGGCCGCGAAGGACGGGACGATCGTCCTCCTTCCCAGCCACAAATCGCACATCGACTACATCATCCTGTCGCGCATCTTCCACCGCGCGAACATGCCGATCCCGCTCGTTGCGGCGGGCGACAACTTGTCGTTCTTCCCGCTCGGTCCGGTGCTGCGCCGCGCAGGCGCGTTCTTCATCCGTCGGAGCTTCCGGGGCGATCGCCTCTATGGAGCGGTCGTCGACGCGTACATGCGTCGGCTCCTGAAGGACGGGTGGCCGCTCGAGTTCTTCCTCGAAGGTGGGCGGTCGCGCACCGGCAAGCTCTTGCCGCCGAAGCTCGGGCTCTTGTCGATCGTCGTCGACGCCGTGCTCGGAGCGCAGGCGGAGAGCGGAGAGAGTGGCGGCCGCAAGGTCTGGTTCGTGCCGATCTCGATCGGGTACGAGCGCCTCGTCGAGGAAAAGTCGTACGTCCACGAGCTCTCCGGCGGCGAGAAGCGCAAGGAGGACGTGAGCGGCCTCTTCCGCGCGGCGGAGAGCGCGCTCGGTCGCTACGGGCGGCTCAACGTGCAATTCGGGGAGCTTCTCACGATCGACGGGCTGCTCGCCGAGATCGGAGACACCCCTCGCCCGCTCAGCCCGGCGCGCCGACGGGCGCTCGTCGCGCGGCTCGCGTATCGCTCGATGAACGAGATCAACCGCGTGACGGCGGTGACTCCGAGCGCGCTCGTGGCGAGCGCGCTGCTCACGCATGGCAAGCGCGGCCTTCCGCACGTCGAGCTGGTAAATGCCTGCGAGCGGCTCGCGCGGGTCCTTCATGCCGAGGGCGCACGGTTCACTCCCTCGCTCGTGGCTCCCGCCACCGCCAACACCGAGCGCGTCGAGCTGCGAGGAAACGCGATCCGCGAGGCATGCGAGCTGCTCCTGCGCGCCGGCCACCTCGAGGTGCATCGACCGGGTGCGCCCGTGTCGCCGCGGGGCCGCGACAAGACGGCACGCCCAGGTCCCGACGCGATCTATGTCGTGCCCGATGCCGATCGCCTCTCGCTCGACATCGCGAAGAACCTCGTCGTGCACTTCTTCGTGTCGCGCGCGATGATCGCGACGCCGCTCATCGCTTCGGCGCGCTCTGGTGATGCCGCGATCGCGTCCTCGCTCCTCGCCGATCGCGTACAGGCGCTCTCGCGCCTGTTCAAGTACGAGCTGCAGTTCCGCGCCGACGCGACGTTCGAGACGATCTTCAGCGAGACGCTCGGGCTGATGGAGGCCGATGGAGAGGTGGTGCTCGACGCCGACGGGAGCGTGAGCCTCCCTCCGCAAGGCGAAGGGCGTGAGCGCGCCGCGCTCCATGCGCGCATGGTCCGCAACTTCGTCGAAGGCTACCGCGTGGCGGCCCGCGCGCTCGCGGCGCTCCTTAGGGGCCCACTCGCCCCGAAGGACCTCACGAAGCGAGCCATCACGGCGGGCGAGCGTATGTTCCTCGCAGGCGAGGTGGAGCTCCGCGAGGCGGTGAGCCGCCCGGTGCTCGAGAACGCCTTCCTCGCCTTCGTGGACCAGGGCTACCTCGCGCGCACGGACGGCAAGTACGTGCTGCCTTCGAGTTACGCGACGGCGGAGGCCGTCAAGACGATCGAAGCGCGCATCGCGAGCTTCCTGTAGAGAGCCCCGTGGGCGGTCTTCAGGTTGGTGAGCCCCGGATCGTTGGTGACGAGCACTCCGCCGGCCGGGAGCGACGTCGGGGCGTGGCCTTGTCGGTCATCGCCCGCGCATCCGAATTGTCTGGCATCTCCAAGCTAGGCCGATCGCGGCTCGTGGCGCCATCGATGCAACGGCGAACGGAAGCGTTCCGAGCCAGCGAAGCGCGATCGCTCTGCTCAATCGCGGACGCGGACGGTCACCGCGATCATCGGCTCGGGGTCGCGGGATACGCGGCTCAGGCTCGCGTCGACCATGAAGCGCGGGACGACCTTGCTCTTGCCGGTTCCCACGGGCGGGAGCGTGCCCGTGAGCTGAGCGACACTTCCCGCATCGGGCTTGCGGGCGTCGAGGCGCACGCCGGCGAACGGGCAGCCGTCCGCCGAGATGAAGGGAGACCCGCCGTCCTCCGTCGAAGGGTGGCGAGATTCGACGCCTCGCTCGATGTTGCGCGCGAGCACGACGACGTCCTTCCCGTCGCGAAACGCCCACACCACGATGCCGGCGGGCGTGCGCGCGACCTCGCGGAGCTCGACCTGCGAACGGCCCTTGGTGGTGAGTGACGCGTCCGTCGGATCGAAGTGGACACGCGTGCGCTCGAGCGTTGCCTTGCCGTCCTTCTCGACGAGCCGGTCGACATCGAGATCGCTCGCGATGCCCTTCGAGCTCGCGCCCCATGAGCTCATCCACCTATAGCCGCTCTCGGTGGTGGCCAGACAGTACCCACGGCCGGTCGAGGCGTTGACGTCGTGCCACACCGTGCCGCCATAAACGTCCTTCGTCTTCACCGTCAGGCCCTTCACCGCGCCCGTCGCCTCGGGCGTGCGGGGCGGAGTCGGAGCCGGCAGCGCCGCGAGCGACGAGAGCGGAGCCTTCGTTCCCGCCTTGGCCTCGGAGGGCGCGAGCAGCGGGAGCGCAGCGAGGACCGTGGCCGTCAGAATGCATGATGCACGCATCACAAGGACTCCAGGTAGGCCTCGAGATCGGCGAGCTCGCCGGTCGCCAGGTGCTTCGTGTGGCCCATCTTGCCGTCGGATTTGGTGAGGAGCGCACCGAGGGTCTTGTAGCGGCCGTCGTGGAAGTACGGCGCCGAGCCGCCGACGAAGCGCAGCGACGGGGTATCGAACTTCGCCCGCCGATCGGCGCCGGCGCGGCTCTTCACGTCGTGGCGGACGCCGTCCGGGAGATCGCCGTCGGTCCCGTGGCACGTCGAGCACTCGGCCTGCGGCGAGCGGAAGATGGCCTGGCCGCGCGTGACGGCGCTCGTGTCCTTGGCCTTCTGCTCGGGCGGCGGGCGGAGCGCGCTCACGTAGGCCATGAGCGCCTCCTTGTCGTCGCCGGTGAGGCCCTTGCCGCCGAGTCGTTTGAAGGTCGCTACGAGGTGCGTGGAGACGTCGATCGCGTCGCCGTTCCAGCCGTACGGCGCGGCGCCGGAGAGGCGACCCGCGAGCATCGGCGT
Organism: Polyangiaceae bacterium; assembly: GCA_043717125.1. GTDB lineage: Bacteria > Myxococcota_A > Polyangia > Polyangiales > Polyangiaceae > Labilithrix. Next base: position 15,547 of record JAYSXP010000539.1, read on the forward strand.
CTGCCGCGGCCCGTTCGGTGAGGACCACACGAGCGTGTCGTCGCGACCGTCGGGGTGACAGCTCGCGCAAGCGCGACCGTCGCCCGAGATCCGATCGTCGCCCGTCGAGTGAAAGAGCACGCGGCCTCGCTCGATCTTCGCGGACGCGCGCGTCTCGCGCGGGAACGTCACGCTCGAGAGCGCAAGCGGACGCTGCACCGCGGTGCCGTCGCCGATGGCGATCGTCGTCATGGCGTGCGCGAACTGCGACCACACGACGGCGCGGCCGTGCGCCTCATCGAGCGCGATGCCGACAGGACCCGCCGGCACCGCCCAGCGCCCCAGCGAGACGTCATGAGGGTTCACGGCGTCGGCGTCGAACAGGGCGACGACGTTATCGCCGAGGCACGTGACGAAGAGCCCCGCCTTGCCGACCGCCGCCGCGCGCGGCAGCGCACACCGACTCGTCACGCCGTCAAGGCCGGCCATCAGGCGCGCCGACTCGGCGATGAGCTTCCCCGCATCCTCGTCGATCACCGTAATGTTCATCACCTCGGCCTCGCGTCCCTCGCTGCCGCCGCCATAGCCGGACGAGTTCTCCGCGGGGTCGCCCGTGAACACGAGGACGTGCGGCGCGAAGATGCGCCCGCTATCGGCCCGCGCGAGCGCGAAGCCCTGGCAGGCAGCGCGCTTCTGCTGGCCCGCGCCCATGCGGGAGAAGGTCTGCTCGCTGCCATCGATGGAGAACGACTTGGACGCTTTCCCGGTGCCGGCTTCGCTCCCTTCGAGCGAGATCACGTCGAGCTTGTCCCCGACGACATGCGACACGAATGCCCGCTTGCCGTCGTTCGATACGACGACGCCGCGCGGCTCGCGCGTGACCGCGTGCTCGGCGCGCACGGCCATCGTCTGGGCATCGAGCACCGTGACCGTGCGTCCCCATCCGCTCGTGACGACGAGCGTGGCGTCGTCGCGCGACAGGGCGAGCCCTACGGGATCCGCCGCGACGTCGACGCGCTTGTCGACCGTGAGCCTCGACCCCTCGGTGCCGCCGCCGGAGAGCACCACGACCTGCGCCGCGTCGCGCACGGTCGCCACGAGCCGGCCGTCCTTGCGGAGGGCGAGCTGCCCGACCATCCCGCCGATGTGCGCGCTCGAGAGCTCGCGCCCGTCTTCGACGTCGATGACGCGAACGACCGCGTCGTCCTCGTCAGCCACGTACGCGAGGGTGCGACCGTCGACCTCGGCGAGGACGATCGCCGCGCCGTCACGAGCGCTCGCGAACGGGCGCACGACGGGAGGCACGACCGCATGCCGCGACGAGATGACGTGCGGGCTTCGAGCCGCAGCGGCGACGAGCGACGGGACCGCCGGGCTACCGAGCGAGGGATGCGCGCACGCGGCCGTGACGGCGGCGCCGACGAGGAGAGGAAGGAGAAAGCGCGACCGGTGAACCATCGACGGGGAAACGCCCGGCGACGGCCACACGATTCCACGCGATTCAGATCATGCTCGGATCAGCTGGCGGTATTGCGAACGGGACGAACCAGCGAGTGAAGCTCGTCGACGAGACTCGCCGCGAAGGCGCGGGCCATGCGCGTGGAGTACGCGCGCGCGTCCTCGACCGCGGGGGGCACGCCAAGGGTGGAGCGCGTGTCCTCGAGGAGCTCTTCGAGCTGCCGGGCGAGCTCGAGGGCCTTGCGCAACGTGTCGGTGGCTTGCCCGTCCGTGGGCTTCACGGCATCGTCCTCGCTGCGGGCGTAATGAAGCTGCGGAAAACGCGGACCTTCGAGCGACATCGACTCTCGCCTCCCCACCCCAGCGTTCATGAGAGAGGCGGCTCACCGTGACTGCCGAGGGGACCCTTTCCTAGCCCCGATTGGACGCCGCGCAACCCGGAATTGTCGTGACGCAGCGCGCCGTCTGGACTGATTTCACGAGGTCGTTTCGATCGCGCTTCGTAGCGCCCCGAAACTCCACGGATCGACGCATGGAACGCAATTCTAGCGCCGGGCGATTTCGGGTAGAACCCCTCCATGCGCCGCGCCTTCGTCCTCCTTGCGCTCCTCGGAAGCGCCGGGTGCGCTCGCGCCCCGTCGCCGCTCGCCCCGCACTGGGCGGGGTCGATCGGGATGCCGCACCGGGGGGTGCTCACCAAGGCGGCGCAGCTCCCGGCCGAGGGCAAGGGCTACCGTCTGCTCGCCGACAACGATCGGCACTTCGGCACTCCCCGCTTCGTGGGCGCCATCCAGCGGGCGGCGGCCAAGGTCGGGCGCGAACGCCCGGGCAGCACCCTCACCATCGGTGACCTCTCGGCGAGGCACGGCGGCAAAATCTCCTCGCACTCGTCGCACCGCTCCGGTCGCGACGCCGATCTACTCCTCTACATGATGACGCTCGAGGGCGCGCCCGCCACGTCGAGCGGTTTCGTGCACGTCGGCACCGACGGGCTCGCCTGGGACGAAGGCGACAAGCGCTTCCTTCGCTTCGACGTCGAGCGCGAGTGGATGCTCGTCAAGGCGCTCGTCGAGGATCCCGAGTCGCGCGTGCAGTGGCTCTTCGTCAGCAGGCCCGTCGAGGCGATGCTCATCGAGTGGGCGCGCGCCCGCGGCGAATCGGGCGACACGATCGTGCGCGCGATGGACACGCTGCTCCAGCCTCCGGCTCCCGCGCAGTCGCACGACGATCACGTCCACGTCCGCATCGCATGCGATCCCGACGAGGTCGCGGCGGGCTGCGAGCCCACGGGGCCCGTGCGTCCGTGGCTTGCAACCGCCGACACGCCTCTCCGCGCAAACGAACCGACCACGCTCGAGCTCGTCCAGTCGCTCGTCGTACCTCTCGATCCGCTCGGACCAGCGCTGGCGGGCGGCCCCACGGATGCAAAGACAAGAACCCGCGAGTGACCTGCTCGTGCACGCCGACGCGCGCGAGCTCGGCGCGTACGTCACGGCGGGCAGCGCCGACCTCGTCTACCTCGACCCGCCGTTCAAGGTAGAGAAGAGCTTCGGCGCACGAGTGGTCAAGGGCACGCGCGCGCGCGGTCCGATCGCTTACGACGACACCTGGGCCTCGCTCGACGCGTACCTCGCGTGGTTGGAAGCGCGCCTCGCGGTCGTCCGCGACCTGCTCTCGCCGCAGGGGACGATGTGGCTCCACCTGGACTCCCGCGCCGTCCACGAGGCGAAGGTCGTGTGCGATCGCGTGTTCGGCGCCCGACGCTTTCGCGGTGAGGTCATCTGGGTCCCGGGAAACGGCAGCAAGAGCAAGAGCGGTCCGGGCATGGGTCACCAGACCCTGCTCCTCTACGCGCGCGGCGCGGACCCGATCTGGAACGGCAAGGACAAGGCGCTCCGCGCGCCCTTCGCGGCGACGAGCCAGTCGATGCACTTCACGCGGAGTGACGACGAGGGCCGCCGCTATCGCGATCGCATCGTGGGCACGAAGACGTACCGCTATTACGCAGATGAGGGTCGTGCGATCGGGAGCGTGTGGACCGACTGCCCTTCGATGGCGGCGAACACTCCGCTCCTCGCCGAAACGACCGGCTATCCGACGCAGAAGCCTCTCAAGCTGCTCGACCGCATCGTCCGCGCCACGAGCCACGAGGGCTCGCTCGTGGTCGATCCTTTCGCGGGCTCGGGCACCACGCTCGTCGCAGCGGCTGCAGCGAAACGACGGTTCGTCGGCAGTGACATCGGCGAGCTTGCGATCGCGACCGTCCGCACCCGGCTCGACGCGGCTGGCGTGGTGTATCGCTTCGTGGGCAGCGGCGAGCTAACCTCGTCGCAGCGATGAGCGATCCGCGTGTGCTCTTTCCGGTCTTCCTCGATCTGAAGGACAAGGTCGTCCTCGTCGTGGGCGCGGGCGTCGTCGCGACGCGGAAGGTCGACGAGCTCGCCGCGATGGGCGCGAGCCTTCGCGTGGTGGCGCCGCGGGTCACGACGGAGATCGAGGCGCGGGCGAGCAAAGGTGAGCTGACGCTCGAGCGACGGGTGTTCGACGAGCGCGACGTCGACGGCGCATGGTTCGTGCTGGCCTCGACGGACGACGCCGAGACGCAGCGCAAGGTGGCCGACGCGTGCGAGAGGTCGCGCGTCTTCTGCATCGCGGTTGACGATCCGCCGAACGCGTCGGCCTACGGAGGCGGTGTCGTGAGGCGCGGCCCGGTCACGATCGCGATCTCGACGTCCGGCGAGGCGCCCGCCCTCGCGCGGCTCCTCCGTGAGATCCTCGAGCAGGTGTTGCCGGACGAGGGCTACCTCGACGCCGCGCGTGCGCTTCGCGAGCGGTGGAAGGCCGAAAAGACGCCGATGGCCTCGCGCTTCGGCGAGCTCGTCCAGGCGTTCAAGGAGCGGTCTTAGCCCAAGCCATGACCCCTGCTGGGGCTGTGGCACGCGAGACGACCCGACGATCGACGACGTCACCGACGATCACGAGCGCGGGCGCGGGAAGGTCCGCCGCGAGAACCGCGGCGGCGATCTCGGAGAGCGTCGACACCACTTCGCGCTGCGTCGGCAGCGTGGCGTGCGATACGACGGCGACCGGCGTGGATGCAGGGCGACCGGCGCGAATGAGCGCAGCGGCGGTCTCGCGCAGGGTCGACAGACCCATGTAGAGAACCACGGTACCCTCGCGAGGGACGCGCGCCGCGAGCTCGTCGCCGCTCGCATCGTGGCGCTTGTGCGCTGTGACGAACGACACGCTCGAAGACGCGTCGCGATGGGTCAGCGGGATCCCCGCGCTCGACGCCGCGCCGAGCGCCGCGCTCACACCAGGAACGATCTCGAACGGGATGTGCAGCGCCGCGAGCTCCGCGGCCTCTTCCCCTCCGCGCCCGAAGATCATCGGGTCGCCGCCCTTGAGGCGCACGACGTCGCGGCCCTCGAGCGCGCGCTCGAGCACGAGCGGGTGGATCGGCGGCGCCTCCGGGCATGTGCCACGCCGGCGCCCGACCGCCACGAGCTCCGCGCCCGGCCGCACGAGCGCGAGGATCGCCGGCGCCACGAGCTCGTCGTAAGCGACGACGTCGGCATTCGTGAGGAGACGGTGCGCGCGCATGGTGAGCAGCTCCGGGTCGCCCGGTCCCGCGCCGACGAGGAACACGCGGCCGCGCGGAGCGAGCCTCACGCCGCTGTCTTCGAGCTCGTTCATGGCATCGCCGTGCCCCACCGGCGCGCGATGACGCGCTCCAGCGGTCCGAAGAGGACGCGTTCGCTCACGCGGCTGAGCACGACGATGACCGCCACGATGCCGAGCACGAGCGCCGTATCCGCGAGATCGCGACCGGTCTCGAGCAGCTGCCCGAGCCCGCCGGACACGAAGAGCAGCTCGCCCGCCATGAGCGAGCGGAGCGCAAACGTCCAGCCCATCTTCGCGCCCGTGACGATGCCCGGCATCGCAGCCGGCAGGAGCACGCGGAAGACCAGCGTCGGCCCGCGCGCGCCCATCGTCCGCGCGGCGCGCTCGACGGTAGGCGGAAGCTGGCGGACGGCGCTCTCGGTCGCGAGCGTCACCGGAAGCGCTGCGCCGAGGACGATGACCACCTGGATCGCGGCCTCGGAGAGCCCGAACCAGACGATCGCCAGCGGAAGCCAGCAGATCGAAGGCACGCTCGAGAGCCCGAGGAGCAGCGGGCCGAGCGCACGCTTGGTTCCGTCGCTGCGGGCGAGCACGAGACCGAGCGGGATGCCGGTAGCGAGCGCGATCGCATAGCCCACGACGAGGCGAATCGCGCTCGTGATCACGGCGCGCGCGAGCGTCCCGGCCACGAGCGCCGCGGCGAGTGACCGCGCCACGTCGAGCGGGCCAGGAAAGAGCGGGCTCTGCGCGAGCCTAGATGCCGCCGCCCAAATGGCGACGAGTATCAACGCTGTCGCGAATGTTCGCATTACCCCACGCACCGTCGGCCTCCTCTCTCGCGACCTTCTCGACCTCGGCGCGGATCTCCGCGGCGATCGAGCCCACCCATCGAACGACGCCCGGATCCCCTGCGCGTCGCGGACGCGGGAGATCGATGGGCACGTCACCGAGAACTCGGCCGGGGCGCGCCCCGATCAGCACCACGCGATCGCCGAGACGCACGGCCTCTTCGATCTGGTGGGTGACGAACACCATCGTGGTGCCCGTCGCGCGCACGATGCGTTCGACCTCGTTCTGGAGAAGCTCGCGCATTGGCCCGTCGAGCGCCGCGAACGGCTCGTCGAAGAGCACCATGCGAGGCCTGGTCGCGAGCGCCCGGGCAATCGCCCCGCGCTGGCGCATCCCGCCCGACAGCGCGTGGGGGAACGAAGCGCGGAATTTCAGGAGATGAACGAGGCGCAGGAGCTCCTCGACCCGCTCGCGACGCTCGGCCTTCCCGACGCCCGCCAGCTCGAGGGGAAACGCGATGTTCTGCTCGAGCGAGAGCCACGGAAAGAGCGCGGCATCCTGGAAGACGACGGCGCGATCGCGCGCCGGCCCGGCGACGGGCTCGCCCTCCCAGAGCACGCGTCCGGAGGTCGGCACGACCAGCCCAGCGAGCAAATTCAGTATCGTAGATTTTCCGCCACCCGAGGGACCGACGAGACAGAGCGACTCGCCGGGAGCCACGGAGAACGAGACGTCCTCCAGGATCGAGACCCCCGGATCGCCAAGCGTCAGTGAAACGCCCTTCAGCGCAGCGATCGGCGTTGGATCGCGGGAGTGGTCGCCGGCCACGCGAACACGTGAGGCTACGACCTCGAGCGGGCGCGCCGAAGCCTCGGGCTCGCCCGAGGGCCACTCCTTCGTCGCAGCGCGCATTTCTCCACTATACTAGACACACCGTCACGAGCAAGCTCGACGCGCCTTGGACGCGGCCCGTCAGCGCTCGTAGAGGATCACGTTGTGGTACCGCGCCTCGGAGGAGCCCGCGTTCTCGTAGGAATGCGGCTTGTCGGCCGAAAACGACACGCTGTCGCCGGCCATGAGGTCGAGGACCTCCTCCTCGACGTGAAGCCGCAGCGATCCGCTGAGCACCACGATGAACTCGTGGGTCCCGGGCGCGTGAGGCTCGGAGGCGTGTGTCGAGCGAGCCGAGAGCTTCAGCTCGTAGAGCTCGACGAGCGCCGACGCCCCTGCGGGCGTGAGCGGACGACTCTCCAGCTTTCCGTCCAGAGATCGAAGGACCTGGGCGTCTCCTCGGCGAAGCACGCTCGTGCCGCTCTTCACTTCTCCGATCAGATCGGCAAAGGGCACCCCGAGGCCCACGGCGATCTTCCAGAGGAGCCCGACCGTCGGGTTGGTCTTCACGGTCTCCACTTGCGAGAGCGCTGCGCGGCTGACCCCCGACGCCCGCGCCAGGTCGTCGAGCGACATCCCTCGCGCCTTGCGCTTGCGGCGCAGGTTCTCGGCCACACGCTGGGCAAGCTCGGCCGCGCCGAGATCGTCCCCGAGCGACGCCACGACGGCGCCCCGAGCTTCGGCCGGAACGCCGCCCTTCCCTCTTTGATTCGACTTGCGTGCGGCCAAGGCTTACTCCATTATAGTGGACACGTGCGCGTTATGACGAACACCGCTACTCCTGTGAAGGTATCACGAGGGTTCGTCGTTTGGCTGACTGGCCTGTCCGGCGCTGGCAAGAGCACCCTGGCCGATGCGCTCGCGCGCGAGCTCCGGGCGGCTCGCGCGTGCGGCGGCAACATCGAGATCCTCGACGGTGATCTCGTTCGCACGCATCTTTCGAAGGGCCTCGGCTTCTCGCGGGAGGACCGCGATCTCAACGTCGCGCGCATTGCCTTCGTCGCGCACCTCCTCGCCCGCAACGGCGTCGCGGTGCTCGTCTCCGCGATCTCGCCTTACAAGGCCACGCGTGAGGCCGCTCGCGCGACCATCGGGCACTTCGTCGAGGTCCACGTGGCCCCTCCTCTCGAGGAGTGCATCCGCCGCGACACGAAGGGGCTCTACAAGAAGGCGCTCGCGGGCGAGATCCCGCTGTTCACCGGCATCAGCGATCCCTACGAGCCGCCGGATGCCGCCGAGGTGACGCTCGACACCCGCACGCTGGACGTCCGCGCCTCCGTGGAGCGCATCACCGCCAAGCTCACCGAGCTCGGCTACTTCGACGAAGGCGAGGCCCAGAGCCTCGTCCGGCACTCCGCCTAGCAACTTCGCGCATCGACCGAGGAACGCCCATGGCTGCTGCTCACTTACCCCGCTTCTCCGACCCGCGCGACGTCGACGAGTTCGTCGATGTCCTGGCCAAGTACGAACGCGGCGACCTCACGGCGGACCAGTTCCGTGCCTTCCGTCTGCTCCGTGGCGTCTACGGCCAGCGGCAAGAAGGTACGCAGATGATCCGCGTAAAGATCCCGTTCGGTCGGCTCGACTCGCGCGGCCTCGAGGCCCTCGCGGACGTCGGTGAACGCTACTCGCGCGGGTTTGGCCATGTGACGACGCGGCAGAACGTCCAGTTTCACTTCGTCCAGATGAGCGACGTCGAGGCGCTGATGCGCAGGCTCGACGAGGCCGGCCTCACCACGCGCGACGCGTGCGGCAACTCCGTGCGCTCGGTCACCGCGTGCGACGTCGCCGAGATCTGCGGGAGCGCGCCGTTCGACGTCTCGCCGCATGCCGAGGCGGTCACGCGTCAGTTTCTCGGCCATCCGCTCGCGTCGTCGCTCCCGCGCAAGTTCAAGATCGCGTTCAGCGGCTGCGCGTCCGATTGCGCGAAGGCGGCCATCCACGATCTCGGCTTCATCGCGAAGGTCGAGAACGGCGAGCGCGGCTTCCGCGTGGTCGCCGCGGGCGGTCTCTCCTCGTCTCCCCAGAACGCCCTCGTCCTGCAAGAGTTCGTACGCGAAGGCGAGATCGGGCGCGTAGGCGAGGCCATCCTCCGCATCTTCCATGCGCTCGGCAACCGCGAGAACCGACAGCGCGCGCGCCTCAAGTACGTCCGCAAGAAGCTCGGCGAGCAGGGGTTCCTGGACAAGTACGCGGAGGTCCGCGCCGAGGTCGATGCCGAGGCCGCCGCCGAGCTCGCGCTTCCGCCCCCCCCGAACCGCTCGCCGGCCAGCCCGATCATGCTCGAGAGCTCGCCGTCACGCGGCGGCACGTATCTCGCGTGGCGCTCCACCGCGATCATCGATCAGAAGCAGGACGGCTACGTCGCCGCGTACATCCGCCTGCGCCTCGGCGACACGACGTGCGAGGAGATGCGCGCCATCGGACGCATTGCCGACGAGCTCGGCGACGGTACGGTGCGCCTCACCATCGACCAGAACATCCTCCTTCCGTGGGTCGACAAGCGCTCCGTGCCGGCGCTCTACGCGCGGCTCGCCGCAGCGGGCCTCGCTCGCCGCGATCTCCACACCGTGCGCGACGTGACCAGCTGCCAGGGCGCCGACACTTGCAACCTCGCGGTCACCTCGTCACGCGCCGTCGCGAGCGCCATCACCGCGCGCCTCGAGGCGGACGGGCTCGGCGGCGGACCAGCCGGCCCGAGCGACGCGGCAAAGACCCTCATCAAGATCAGCGGCTGCCCCAACTCGTGCGGGCAGCACCACATCGCCGACCTCGGCTTCCATGGCGGCGCGAAGAACACCGGCGACGGCGCGGTGCCCGTCTACCAGCTGCACCTGGGCGGCGGCGTCGACGAGCGCGGCGCACGCTTCGGTCGTCAGGTCGTGAAGATCATCGCGCGGCGCGTCCCGGAGGCGGTCGTGCGGCTCCTCCGCTTCTTCGAGGCCGAGCGCGCAGGGGGCGAGAGCCCGGCGACGTTCTTCGAGCGCATCGACGGCAAGCGGGTCGCCGCCGCGCTCGGCGACGTCGTCACCGGGCAGACCGCGCCCGACGAGCGCACGGACGTCGGTGAGACGACCGGCTTCCTCATCCACGGCGGTGAAGGCGAGTGCGCCGCATGACGGGCGCGCCGCTCGACCTCGCGAGAGAGAACGCGCGGCTCGAGAACGCGACCCCCGAGGCGCGGCTCGCGTTCGCCGCGGAGACGTTCGGCAAGGACCTGCTCTTCACCTCGTCGTTCGGCGCGCAGAGCGGCGTGCTGCTCCACCTGTGGAGTGTCGTCTGCCCCGAGCTCCCGGTGACGTTCATCGACACCGGGTTTCTATTCGACGAGACACTCCTCTACCGTAGCGAGCTCAGCGCCAGGCTCGGGCTTGACGTGCGCGTCGTGCGCCCCGACGTCGCCCACGACACTTTCGTAGCGAGCTACGGGAGCGACATTCAGAAGACCGACCCCGACTTCTGCTGCAGCATGAACAAGCTCGCGCCCATCGCACCGCTGAAGGAGGAAGCCCGCGCGTGGGTCTCTGGCTTGCGCCGCGATCAGAGCCGCACGCGAGCTGACGTTGCGATCCTCGAGACCGAGGGGCACCTCGTGCGCGTGCACCCGCTCGCGACGCTCTCGACGTCCGACATCGCCGCGTACCTCGCGCGGCACGAGATCGCCGAGCACCCGCTCGTCGCGCGGCGCTATCTCTCGATCGGCTGCGCGCCTTGCACGCGGGCCGTAGCCGACGGCGAGGACGAGCGCGCAGGGCGTTGGGCCGGCTCGGCGAAGACCGAATGCGGACTCCACGCGCGGCGCGATCCCGGTGCGGCCTCGCGAGCGGGCGCCTAACGCATCATGAATCGCCGCGTCTTCCTCGCAGGCCTTGCGGGCGCGGTCGCCACGGCGGCCACCGGCATCGCGCTCGGACGCAAGAACGATCGCGCGACGAGCGCGCTTCGCGTGGGAGTGATGGCGAACCTCACCCACGCTCCGCTCCTCGCGGGGCTTGGCTCCGGCCGCATCGCACGCGCCCTCGCGCCCGTCGCCGTCGAGTCGCGCGTGTTCCGCGCCGGCCCGCGCGTGACCGAGGCGCTGATCGGCGACGCCATCGACGTGGGGACCTCGGGCCCCGCGCCCGCGGTCGTCCACCACGCGCGTCACTCGTCGGGGGGCCGTGGCGGTCTTCGCATCCTCGCGGGCTGCTCGTCGGGCGGCGCGTCGCTCGTCGTGGCGCGCCGGTCGGGTATCGGACGCGCCGAGGATCTCCACGGCAAGAGCCTCGCGGTGACCCAGATCGGAACCACGCAAGATCTCGCGCTCCGCTCCTACCTGGCGCAGCACGCGCTCCGCGACACGACCTCGGGCGGTGACGTGCGCGTGATCGCCGTCGCCGGTGCGACCATCCTCGCGCAAATGAAGAGCGGCGAGCTCGACGGCGCATGGCTGCCCGAGCCGTGGGCAACGCGCGTGGTCCGCGAGCTCGGGGCCGAGCGCTTCATCGACGAGCGCGATCTCTGGGAGGGCCGCCGCTTCGCGAGCGCGGTGCTCGTGGCGCGTGCTGACCGCGCGACCGATCCGCGCGTGGCGCGGCTCGTC
>JAYSXP010000540.1:0-9649 GCA_043717125.1 Polyangiaceae bacterium
GGCGCGACCAGGGAATCTTCCAGTACATCGCGTGGGCGGTCCGGAACGGGGCGGTCGACTACCGTGACGTCCGGGACGTGAACGGCCCGCTCGTCCACCTCATCCACATGGTCTTCCTCGCGCTCGGCGGGGCGGACGAGCATCGGTTCCACGTCCTCGAGCTCTGGGCGACTGGCGTGTCGTTCGCGATCGTCGGGGCGTGCATCCCGGGCCTCGTGATCCGGCGGCGGCCGACCTGGGCAGAGCGAGCCGCGTGGGCGGCGGCGGGATGGGTGGTCCTCAGCGCCCAGTACCAGCTCTATCTGTACTGGAACCAGGCGCAGCGGGAGAGCTTCTGCGACTGGTTCCTCTTGCCGAGCCTCGCCTTGCAGATGGCGCGGCCGGCACGTACGGCGCGCGGTGCAGCGTGGCGCGTCACGGCGATCGCGGCGCTCTCGACCATCACGTGGTTCGGCAAGCCGAGCTTCGTGGTGTTCACGGTCATGCAGTTCTTCGCGCTGTTCGTCGATCGCGAGGTGCTGGCCTCTGCGCGCGTGAAGATCGCCCGCTTCGCCCTTGGCGGCGTGCTCGGGGCCGTGGTCCCCCTCGCCTATCTCTTCACCTACGGAGACGCGCGCGCGTTCGCCCGCATCTCGTTCATCGACGTTCCGCAGGTCTATCGCTTCATCTGGGCGAAGAGCGTGCAGGAGATCTTCGGCGAGGGCGGGCCGCTCATGGTAGCCGCGGCCGGCGTCGCGGCGTCGGCGCTTCTCCTCGGCCTGATCGCGATGCGCGAGCTCCCTCGGCGCGTGCTCGTGATCGCACTCGCGCCGCTCTGCGGCATCGCGAACGTCGCCGTGCAGCACAAGGGCTTCGGATACCACTTCCATCCGCTCACGGCGTCGACGCACATGGCGTTCATGCTGGTGGTCGCGATGCTGTGGGAGCGCTATCGCGCCGTGCCACGGCGGACGCCGCTCGGGCGCGTGGCGGCGATCGTCGTGGTCGTCGCGTACGCGCTCGAGGTGACGGCGAGCATGAAGGGCTCGCCTCACATCCAGAACGTCTGGATCCTCGCCGGCGGCGAGACCCCGCTCCGCCGGACGTATGAGGAGTACTTCAACACGTTCAAGACCTACGACTTCTTCCCCTGGGAGATGCGCGAAGCGGCGAAGTATCTTGATGCGAAGACCTCGAAGGACGCGCACGTGCAGGTGTACGGAATGGACCCGTACCTTCTCTTCCTCGCCGGACGGAGGAGCGCGACCCCGTACATCTACGCGTACGATCTGAACGCCGAGGCAGCGCTCGACGGCGGCTGGTCGAACAAGCCCAACGAGGGCGACCTCTACCGCATTCGCCTCGCACGGGACACCCACGAGAAGGATCTCCTCGCGCGCCTCCAGGCCGCGCCGCCCGAGGCGTTCGTCTTCATCGACAAGGCTCCGCTCGTCACCTTCCCCGACGCCTGGGAAGACTTCCGCCACTGCTGCTCGGACACGGCGAAGTGGGTCGCCACGAAGTACCACCCCGCAAAATCGTTCGGCGAGTTCCGCGTCTGGCTGCGCGACGACCTGCCGGTTACCGACACCGAGATGAAGTGGCCGTGAGCGGATCGGTGCGGCGCCGTCAGCGCTGAACCTGGATCTGCTCGAGCACCCAGCGCGAGAGGCTCGAGGCGCCGTCGATCGTGTAGTGCACGCCGTCGGGGCGGATCTCGACGCCCTCGTTCTCTCGCTGACAGACGCCGTTCGGACAGAGGCGCTCGCCGAGCTCGAGCACCTGTAGGCCGGGCACCGCAGCGGCCGACTTCCGAAGGCTCGCGTTGATGCAGTCGACCTCGTGCCGGAAGGTGTCGTTGTCGTAGACGTCGAGCGGATACGGCAGCGTGACTAGCCACACACGGCCACCGTCCGATTTCAGATCGCCGAGCCGCGCCTCGAGGTTCTTCTCGAACTTGCGATCCCATCCCGGGTAACACGACTTGCGCCAGTCGCCGTCGAGGGTGACGCCGTGAAGGAACGCGCCGCCGAGGAAGAGGAGCGTCGCGTTCGGCCTCACCTGTGCCGTGCGCTCCGACCACAGCGGCTCGTCGCAGAGCGTCGTCGCCAGCATCGTGCAGCCATCGTGTCCCATGAGCTCGACGACGAGCCCCGGCTGCCGCACACCGCGAAGACCCCAGCCGAGCGAGTTGGCGGTCGAGTCGCCGAGCAGGATCACGCGAAACTGCGCGGGCTCGAAGACTGGCTCGAACGATGCGCCGCCACCGCCGAGCGGGCTCTGCACCTGCAGCGCCTGCTGCCCCGGATCGATCGAAGCCGCGCGCGCAACGGTCCCGCGCACGATCGTCAGGATCGCGAGCGCCACGACGAGCGGCACCATGTAGAGCGGGCGTCCGAACGGAAGGCCTCGCGTGCGGATCGGCTTCTCGAGGAAGTGGTACGAGAGGATCGCGATCGCGAACGTGAGCGCGAACTGGATCACGTGCAGCCAGAAGCCTCGCATGTGGAGACGCTGCGGCGAGAGCAGCACGTTCACGGGCCAGTGCCAGAGGTAGACGCCATAGCTGATCGTCCCCAGCCATGCGAGCGGTCGCAGGCCGAGTAGACGGCCGACGAGGCTTCGCGGTCCCGACACGGCGCAGAGAATGAGCACGAGGCCGCCGAGCTCGGTGAGCCAGAAACCGCCGCGGTAAAGGAACCGGTTCGCACCTTCCAGCTTGACCCAGGCGACGCCGAGGCCGATCGCCGCGAGCACTCCGAGCACATCGAGCTTGCGGACCGTGCTCGGCGCGAACGTCATGCTCGGCGGGAGGACGGCGGCGAGCGCAGCGCCTGCGAGGATGCTCGCGGCGCGCGTGTCGGTACCGAGATAGACGCGCGATGTCCTCGCGGGGTCGAACATGAAGAGCATCGCCGCCATCGAGAGCGCGGTGAGCACGAGGGACAGCATGAAGATCGACCGGTTCGAGCCACGCCGCAGGACGAGCGCCACGATCAGCGGCCACACCACGTAGAACTGCTCCTCGATCGAGAGGCTCCAGCAATGCTCGAGCGGCGACGGGGACGCGAAGAGCTCCCAGTAGCTCTTGTGCGAGAAGATCGCGCGCCAGTTGGCGACGTACCCGAGCGTGGCGAGCGCATCGGTGCGGAGGCCGGCCAGCTCGGAGGGCTTCGCGACGAAGCGCGCATAGAGCGCGATCGCCGGCATCATCGAGAGGAGAGCCGGGAAAAGTCGACGCGCGCGTCGAACCCAGAACGGCGCGAGCGCGATGCGTCCGGTGGCAGCATGCTCTGCGAGGAGGAGCGACGTGATCAGATAGCCCGAGAGGACGAAGAAGAGATCGACCCCGAGGTACCCGCCACGCAGGGTGCCATTCGCGTGGAAGAGGAGCACGCCAGCGAGCGCGAGCCCACGCAACCCATCGAGCGCTGGAAGGTGCGGAATGCTCGAGCGCTGCGTCATGCGTTCATCACCCGACAAAACGACGACGCCCGCATCGCTTCTCAGCGCTGCGGGCGACGGGTGAGCCGAGCACCTCTGCAGGAGTGGCTCAACTCGACTTTTAAGGGTCGGTCACCAGCGATAGTGAGCGAAGGCCTTGTTGGCCTCGGCCATCTTGTGCGTGTCGTCCTTCTTCTTGACCGCGTTGCCACGGCCCTGAGCGGCGTCGACGAACTCACCGGCGAGGCGCTCTCGCATCGTCTTCTCGCCGCGCGAGCGGGCGTTCATGACGATCCAGCGCATCGCCAGGGCCACACGACGCTCCGGCCGAACCTCGACGGGGACCTGGTAGGTCGCACCGCCGACGCGGCGGCTCTTGACCTCCAGCTTCGGCTTCACGTTGTCGAGCGCCTTCCGGAAGACCTCGAGCGGGTCCTCCTTGAATCGCTCGGTGATGACGTCGAAGGAGCCATAGAGGATGCCCTCGGCAACGGCCTTGCCGCCGTTGAACATCAGCGTGTTCGTGAACTTCGAGACAAGCTTGTCCTTGTACTTCGGGTCCGGAATGATGTGGCGCTTCGGGACTTCTCTGCGGCGGGGCATCGGGAGTGCTTTCTAATCAGAAGCGGGATCGGTGAGAAGAGCTGGAAACCTTGAATCAGGCCTTGGGCCGCTTGACGCCGTACTTCGAGCGCTTGCGGTTGCGGTTGGCCTTGTTGGTCGAGGAGGGGCCGATGGCGCCCGATGCGTCGAGCGTGCCACGGACGACGTGATAACGCACGCCCGGGAGGTCCTTGACGCGGCCGCCGCGGATGAGGACGACCGAGTGCTCCTGGAGGTTGTGCCCCTCGCCCGGGATGTACGAGGTGACTTCCATGCCGTTCGTGAGGCGAACGCGGCAGACCTTGCGGAGGGCCGAATTCGGCTTCTTCGGGGTGGTCGTATACACGCGAACGCAAACGCCGCGCTTCTGCGGGCAGCTCTTGAGAGCCGGCGACGCGGTCTTCACGCGCGCAGCCAAACGCCCGTGATTGATGAGCTGATTGATGGTCGGCATCGAGAGAGTCCTGCTCGTTTCTTGCGAAAAGCGAGGGTCAACGGGCGAGCTCATGTGGTTGAGCGCGCAATTGGGGCCTCGGGAGGCGCGCACTCTAGTCGCGGAGGCTTCCCTGTCAAGCAGATCCCCGACCCCCCGAATCCAGGCCGAAAAGACCCTCCCGATCCGCCCGCCCTGGCCCGGCGGGACGGCGGGACGGCGGACCCTGACGGTGACCTCGAAACCATCCGCGCGCAGCTCGCGGCGCTCGAGGCGAGCGTGGAGGCGATCGTCCCTACGCAGACGCACATCGATCACGTCGGCGCGACCGCGGGGGCAGCACCCACGTATTCACCGGCGTAACGCTCTTCCGGCGCGGCATCGGTCGGACGGACCTGTAAGGCGGTGACCACGCGACCCTCATGAAGTCGCTCAGGGAGAAGGTCCTCGCCCTCCCCGACGACGCCATCGTCATCGCCGGTCACGGTCCGGACACGACGATCGGAGACGAGCGCGCGTCGAACCCACACCTCCGCTAGGTCAGCGAGGAACGAGTCGCTCGTCGGCGCGCAGGCGGAGCATCGCGCTCGGTTCGGCGATCTGGTCGCGATCGGCGACGATCGCCGCGAGCGCGCGGTCGGCAGCGGCGACCGAGGACCGCGGACAGGCGACGCACACGACGCTCGCGAGCGGAGCGCTTCGCCCCAGCACGAGGCCCTCGTAGATGGCGTGACCGAAGACGAACGCGGTCGCCCTCCCTGCGTCGAGCTCGGCTTCGAGCTGCGCCTCGGCGGCCGCGCGATCGCCCATCAGTGGCAGGGGCGCATCCGTCGTCAAGACGAGACCGCCCTCGTCGAGCAGCGCAAGGGCATCGAGCTCGCGCGGGCGACGCACCGACTCGCCCGGGAGCGCCGGAACGACAAGCTCGTGCTGCCGTCGATGGAGCGCGCGCTTGGCGAGGGGGAACGTGGCCCACACGAGCGCGTTCATCAGGTCGTGCCACGAACCGGGGCGCGTCGGAACGCAGCCTTCCTTCGCGATGCGTGCATCATACATTGACGAGGGATCGCGCGGCTTGCGCCTCCTCCGGGAAACTGGCCGCTGGCGCTCGAAGCGCATGCCCGAGTGCTGGCCCAGCGCCGCGTCGAGCGTCTCGGGCTGCGGGAATGCCGCCTCGCCCCCGCTCGCGTCGTGCTCCATCTGCCTGACGACGCGCGCGATCGCACCCGCGATGGGCCAGAACAGGGGCGACCGCGAGCCGAATGCGGCGTCCCACAAAACGACTCGCCCCCCGTCTCGAGGCGTCGAGGCGGGGGGCGGGATGACGCTCATGGCGCCCTTCTTACTACTTCTTTGCAGCCGATGCCGCAGCCGGCGCCTTGGCGGGGGCAGCGGTGCCGGAGGCCGCGCCGGACTTCGACGAGCCAGCAGCGCCAGGCTTCGCGGCGCCCTTCACCGCGCTGCCCGCGGCCTTGGCGGCCGGCTTGACCGGGACTTCCGCGTTGGTGATCGTCGCGCTCGCGACCGTGGGCGCGGGCGCATCCGGGCTGCGGGCGATGGCGAGATGAAAGCCGTAGCCTCCCTTCACCTTGTCCTTGAATGTGTCGCGCACGTTCAGCGTGTACGTACCGGGCTCGAACTTCATCGTGACCTTCGCCTCGGCCCCCTTCGAGATGCCGACGTCGTGCGCGAGCTCCTTGCCCGCCGCGTCCGTCACGGTGAGCGACGGGTCGATCGGATACTTCACCTTCGGCTGCGTGACGGTGAGCGTGTACTCGCCGGCCGTCGGGACGGTCCATTTCATGTCGAGGCCGTCGCGCTCGTACATGCGGCCGTCGCAGTTGACGGCATCCGCCGCGAGCGTGCTCGAGCACGAGGACGAGTCGCTGGAGGCGCTCAGGTCCGGCGCCGGTCCGAAGATGCCCATCAGCGTACCGCCGACGAACATCACACCGCCCATGGCATAGCCGAGGATCATGTTGCGCTTGGTCGACTTGACGAGCGAAGCGCGGCCCTTCGACGACAGGATCAGCTTGCCGGCGCCGATGCCCTTGGGCGTGTGCATGATCGGACCCTGCGGCCCCATCGCGAGCGCGCCTAGCGCGTAGAGATTGCCGGAGGGCTCGATGATCTTCTCGGTGCCCTCGAAGCCCGTCGTGGAGCCCTCGCCAGTGATGAGCGGCGTGCTCATCTGGAAGTTACCGAAGTGGAGGGTGCCGGGGATGATGCCGAGGAGGCCGATGTTGACGCCGCTCGTATGCGCCTTCGCGAAGGACGCGTCGGGCTTGGTCGTCGCGTCGACGAGCACGGTACCCTGCCCGTCCTGGAGCGCGAACACGCCGCCCTTGTAGTCACTGAAAATGCTGGAGGAGCCCTTCTTGGTCTCCGTGCCGTTCTCGGTGCGCTCGGTCGTCTCGTACTTGCGCTCGACGGTGATCTCGAACGCGAGGCAGGGCTTGCCGCTCATCGGAGCGGTGAGGAGACCTTGCGGGGCGACCATGCCCTCGGTGGAGACCATGCCCTTCGCGTCAGCGGCGCCGACGCCGAGCTGCGCGATCTGCGACGGGGCGTGGAACGGAACGGAATTGAGCTTCTTCCCCTTCAGCATCTGAAGGAGGCCGACGATCAGCCCGATGAAACCGACAAACGAAAGAAACCATCCGAAGACACTCATCTTACGAAACCTCCAAGTCCCGGCATGTACGGGGACGGAGGGACCAACCTTCCTAGGGCGTGAGAGAGCTCTTCGTTTACACCGTAAATTACGGCCGCTTCAGCCCCGGACGAGGACGACTAAAACGACGGCCCCGAGGAGGATCCGGTAGACCCCGAACGGCACGAGACCCCGCTTTTTCAGGTATGCGATGAAGCCGGCGATGACGACCCAGGCGACGAGGAACGAGACGACGAGTCCGATCAGGATGTTGAGGCCGCCGACGGCGGCGAGGGCCTCACGAGACTTGTAGGCCTCGTAGATCGTCGCGGCACCGAGGGTCGGCAGGCCGAGGAGGAACGAGAATTCGGCCGATGTGGAGGTCGAGAGGCCCGTCAGCTGCCCGGTGACGATGGTGCACATCGAGCGCGAGGAGCCCGGCCACATCGAGAAGCACTGGCCGATGCCGATGAAGAATGCACGCATCGGCGTGACGTGCTCGAGGCCGTCGAGCGGCTTCTTGGTGCGGCGCGAGAGAGCGAGCTCGATGACGATCATGAGAGCCCCGCCCGCGATCAGCGCGAGGGCGACGGGACCGGGACCGAAGAGCAGCGCCTTGATCTTCTTGCGCAGGAGGAGGCCGGCGATCGCGGTCGGGACGAAACCGAGGAGGAGCGCGACCAGGAGCGAGACGCTCTCCTTTTTCATCGAGCCCAGCCCGGCGGTCCGCTCCCAGAGCAGGCGCCGATACTGCACGACGACGGCGAGGATCGCACCGAGCTGGATGACCACGTCGAACGCGTCAGCGCCCTCCCCCTTCAAGCCGAGCAGACGGCTCGCGAGGATGAGGTGGCCCGTCGACGAGATCGGCAGGTACTCGGTCAGGCCTTCGACGACGCCGAGGATCGCCGCGAAGAGCGGGTTCAATGAGCCCTCGTGTCGCCGAGCATTGCCGATGTTACATACGCGACGCGACGCCGATCAGAATGCGAAATCGGTGCGGAGAGCGGAGACTTTGCCGCCCACCAGGAGAAGCGCGGGCGTTCGCGTACCGAACAAGACACGGCCCACCGAGCCGCCGCCGCCTCCCGCGGTCGACCCACCGAGGCCCGGACCGGGGGTGGCGGCCGTCGCGCCCTCGCCCTGCAGAGGTAAGATCTAGGACATGGGCCTCAGTCCTCCGTTAGGCGCCGATCCGGAGGAAGTGCGCGCGCTGCTCGCCCCCCTTCGAAACGACTTCACCATCGCGCTCTACGCCGCGGACAACGCCTTCGCGGTCGGCGCGATCATCCGCGTTGCGCATAGCTTCCTTGCGCGCGAGATCGTGCTCATTGGAGACGCGCCCTATTACGAGAAGGCATCGATGGGCATGGAAAAGTACGAATCGGTGGTGCGCGTCGCAGACGACGACGCGTTCCTCGCCCGTGTCGGCACGCGCCCCTTGTGGGCCGTCGAGAAAGACCACGCCACGACCAGCGTCCACGCCGTGACGAGCTTTCCGCGCGACGTGGTGCTTCTCTTCGGCAGCGAGCGCTTCGGCATCCCCGAGCCGCTCGTTCGTCACGCAGAGGCTGTGATCGGGATTCCGATCTACGGCGTGAACCACTCGCTGCCACTTGCGGTCGCCGCAGGCATCGTGATGAGCGAGTGGGCGCGACGAAGGTACGCCGATGGCGCGACCGTCCCGTGACGCCTCACCTACGATCGAACGAGAGCAGCTTGCGGAGCTTCGTCGCCATTGCGCGCACCGCAGACGGGTGCCTTGCCGCCACGACCTCGCCCGTGCGACCCGAGACGGCGACGAAGAGCATCTCGCCCTCATGGCGGCGCGACTCACCGCTGTAGCGATAGGGCGCGTAGTACAGCGGGTAGAGGACGAAGGTGCCCGCGAGGCTCTTGGGGTCGGCGCTGACGGGGCCGAGGAGCATGCCGTTCACGATCGCCTCGGCGCGCGCCTTGTCGATGTCCGCGTCGACGACCTCGCCGGCCAAGAGCGCCTCGCGAGCGGCGCCCGCGTTGAAGGGAAGGAGCTCGTTCGTACGGAGGTCGAGCGCCTTCACGGGGGAGAGCTCGGTGACGAGTGACGGAACCCTGGCCGCGTAGGGCACGTCCTTGCGGGCGCAGACCATGACGAAGCCGTCCTTCTGGAACGCTTGACCGACGCGCCAGAACGGGACGTAGAGCAGCACCGGCTCGGCGAGCTCGACGCTCTGGATGTCGGACGGCTTGAGGATGCCGTCCTTCACCGCGTGCTCGACCGCGGCGCGGCCGCCCGCGGCATCGAACGTCGCGGGCGCGACGAAGACCTCGGCGGGCGTGACCGGCTGAGGCAGCTTCGGGAAGGTAGCCATTCCTCGAGGCCCGACGTGCAAGAGGGCCGGTCGGCCCAGCCTTAGGCCGAGCGGCGGCGGCGCGCCGCGAACACGGCGGCGATGAGACCGGCGAGACCGACGAGCGCGACATTACCGCTGTTGCCACCAAGGCCCCGCGGAGCAGCAGAGCAGCCGGAGGTGGTCATCGTCTTGGTCGAGCCGGAC
>JAYSXP010000055.1:0-19426 GCA_043717125.1 Polyangiaceae bacterium
ACCTTGCGCGCGCGCCTGAGCCTGCGCGCGCACCGCACGCTGTCGACGGAGCGTTGTCCGCGCAGTGAGCAGATCGTGCTGGAGCTCCGCGGCCGCGAAGTAACGCGCCCGCGGATCGCGTTCGACGGCGCGTTCGACGATGCGGTCGAGCACTACGGGCACATCGGGTCGCAGCGCGCGAACCGATGGCAACCGGCGCGCGAGCACGGAGACGAGAACGGCGCGCGCATCTGCACCGGAGAAGGCGCGCGTACCGGTGAGCATCTCGTAGAGGATGACACCGACCGCATAGAGGTCGATGCGGAGGTCGAAGTCGCGGAGACCCGACGCCTGCTCAGGCGCCATGTACTCGGGCGTCCCGACGACGGTGCCGACACGCGTGAGCGTGTGGTCGTCCATCCGCTGCGTCGCCTTGCGACGGCACATCCCGAAGTCGAGGAGCTTCACGAGCGGAAGGGCGCCACCCGTGCGCGCGCGAACGATGAAGACGTTCTCCGGCTTCATGTCCCGGTGGACGATGCCGAGCGCGTGCGCCGCCTCGAGACCCGAGAGCATCTGCACCGCGAACTCGATGGCCTCGTCCGGATCGACCCGGCCCATGCGGCTCGTGTAGGTCCGGAGGGTCTCACCGTAGAGGCGGTCCATGACGAGGAAGGGGCTCCCGTCCTCGAGGGTTCCGGCGTCGGTAACGGCACACACGTTGGGGTGGTGGATCGCGCCGGCCACCCGGGCCTCACGTTCGAACCGGGCGGCGGCCGCCCGGTCCATCGAGCCAGAGGTGAGGATCTTGAGGGCAACGAGCTGTCCGTGATCCAGGTCGATTGCCTCGTAGACCGCTCCGCAACCGCCGCGGGCGATCTCGCTGACGATCTCGTAGCGGTTCGCGACGACGATCGGACGATGGGCCACGGCCTCGGAACGAGCGAGAGCTCCACTGCGCATGCGATGCCCTCCTGCAACCCGCGTACCGTCCGGCTTGCCGCGGGAGACGAACCGGGCTCACGCCGAACCGGGGGATCGACGGTCGCTCAGCCGCTCAAACGACGCCCGACCCGTCGGCGTCGAGGGCGGTCTTGATGAGCGTCGCGACCTGTACCGCGCTCGACTCTTCGAGCGCGCCGAAGATCGCGCGGGCATCGAGAATGGGCACCGACACGCTCGTGCACGCCTCCTCGAGCGACTGCGGCGCCGCCTCGTCGAGTCGCACGAGGATTGCGGCACCGGCGAGCGCCAGCGGCCAGAGGGGCGCGTACACGGGCACGAGGGGCAGCGCGACGATATCGAGCTCGACGCCATCGCCGAGCCGGATCGTCGCGATGATGTAGGGCACGGGCACCGAGGGCGCCGGCTCCGCGGGGGGAAAAGCGTCAGACAGCGAGAGGACCGTGTGGCTGAAGACGGCAAGCTTCGAGGAGGTCGCCGCGAACACCAGGCGCGCAGGTCCTGCAAAACCGGCCGACCTCGCGCGTGCGGCGGCCGCGCGCAGGAGGTGAAGCTGATCGGGACCGCACAGCTGAACGCGCGCGCCGGCGGCACCGAGGCGCTTCACGCGGCCGCGCGCATCGAGGCGAACGATCGACTCGAGGATCGCCGCATCGGAGTGCGGGAGCTCGTCGAGGATGTCATCGACCATCGCGGGCACGCGCAGGCGAGAGAGCACGTGCTGGTCGATCTCGGATGCGGTGTCGGAGTGCGGGCCGTCGACGGTGATGAGCGTGCTCGTGACGAGCTCACCGGCCTCGGCACGCAAGGCTGCCGCACGGTCCACGAGGAGGCGCGCCCCGGCCAAGAGAACGCGGGTCGTCTCGTGGATGCGACGCATGATGGCAGGCGCGCCGGGCGCAAACGTCGCAGTACCGTCGCGCTCGCCGAGCATTCGCGTGATCGCTTTCCTGCCCTCGAGACGGACGTAGACGGCATCGGCAATCTCACCCTCGACGAAGCGGAGCTCACCCGACCCCTTTGGCGTGGTGACGGTGAGCGTCCCCGACCGTCGCTCCGTGGAGAGGACGAGGAGGAGATCGGCGAGTGGCGCGTTCTCGAGGGTGTGCGCGGAGGGCGCAAGGCTCGCGCGGCTCGTCCGGTGCCCTGCCCCGTTCACGGAGAGCTGCTCGATGCGAAGGACCATCCGATCGATGTCGTCGCGATGAACGCGACTCTCGTTGCGGGCGCCCCCCTCTGCTTCAGCGGAATCGTGGACGACGAGGAGCGGGGGTACTTGCGCGAGCTCGACACTGAGCGCGTCGAGCACGCCCATCGCACCGTCGTCAGGCTCGGCGACGGAGCGTGCAGCGAGGACGACGTCGTAGCCGCCGCTCCGCGCGCGCTCGCAAGCCATCTGCGAGCCGTTGGCGAGCGACACGCTGATTCCGCGCTCGCGCAGCTTCGCCGCGAGCAGCGCGAGCGCCTCGACGTCATGGTCCACGAGAAGAACGCGGCTACCCGGCATTGGGGTTCCCGGCAGCTTCGATTCGGCGCGTGAGAATATCCGCGAGCAGCGGGTCCGCGCAGTGGACGCCGCGGAAGCGCTCCCCGATGACCCGCCCGCAGCACACCCATGCTCCATGCTCGGCCTCGATGATGACGGCCTCGATATTGGCGCAGCCCGGCTCCCCGCGCACGTCGAGCACCTTGGGCACCGCGAGCTGTCGCGCGGCCGCGGCCACGCCGAGGCCAGGTTGCAAGGTGGTGGTCACGGTGGTCTCGCCTCCGCGAAGCGCCTCACGACACGCACGCGTCACGAGCGCAAACAGCGCGGAGCACGCAACATCGAGCGGATACGGAGAGCGAGGACCGGCGTCGAGCATCGGCCGCGCGATGAGCGCGTCGACGACCTCCTCGAGCGTCCTGGCCTCGAGGGCAAGCGTGTGGACCGGCGAGCGGCTGTCGTCGTAGGCGCGCGCACGCGCGGTCTTGATGAGGCGCTTGAGCGTCGAGCCGTCGTGAGGGAACGTGGCCACGCCGACGGAGACGGGGGCGCCCTTGCTGCGAGGCTCCTGCGAGCGACTCGACGTCGCCTTCGAGCGTGCGCGCCGGTCGCCAGAGAGCCGGGCGAGGATCCTGCGGCGGCACGAGTGGGCGCCGATCCCGGCCGTCTCGGGGAGGAAGACAAGCAGATCGCCATCTTCGGTGCCGCAGAGGGCATCCGTGTTTCGAACGATGTCCGCGATCTCGAGCGCCGCCTCCTCGCGGCGGTTGGCCCGATCGGGGCCGGGGAGCGTGATGGCGAGGACGCTCGCGCGGCGGTCGTGACGGGACGCGAGCGTCAGCATCCGGTCGGCGACCGTGCGGAAGTGCCTGGGCGGGAAGACGCGCACGCTCTCGTCCACCTGATCGTGTCGGTCGACCAGCGAGAGCATCGCCGCCGCGAGGTCGGCGACGCTCGCGATCTCGCCCTCGTTCTCGGGCGGCATGTGCTCGAGGACGAGAATGCCCAGCTCGCCCTCCCCGGCCACCAGCGGCACGACCCGCGCATGCCGAGCCTGGACGAGGTGCGAGAGATCCGCGGGCATCGAGGTGGGGGGCAGGTCGAGAGCGGTCCCGACGGCCGCAAGGCGGACGCGCTCCGCGTCGGCGTCACCGAACGATGCGTAGAGAGCGACGCCCCGCGCGCCGCTGATCTGCGAGACACCGTCGACGATCGCACGCACGGCATCGGACTGCGCCGCGCCGCGCGCGAAGCGGACGAGGCGGTCGTAGGTCTCGAGCTTCTTCCGCTCGCGCGTCAGCTTTTGTTCGAGAAGATCAACCTGCGTACCGCGAATCACCTCGGCCTTGACGTCGGAGAGCGCACGCGCCAGCGCATCACCCGTCGGCGGCGACACGAGGACGCCTCTGGCTCCGAGAGAGAGAGCCTCGCCGCCGCGATCAAGGTCTTGCGGCGAGACGATCGCGTGCACGACGACGTTCGGACACAGCGTCGGTAGGTGGTGGCAGAGCGCGAGCGCGGCGCCGCCGTCACAAGCGAGCTCGACGAAGGCCACGTCTACGGGAAGCGCCGTCGCGCGGACGACGGCCTCGTCGATCGACTTCACGTGCTCGAAGGAGTCCCCCTCCTCGCGAACGACGTGCTCGACCGCGTGCGCGAGGTCGACGTCGTCCGAGACGATCATGACGCGAAGCGGCGCTGCCGTCATGCGACCGCGCTCTCGGTCAGCGCGACTTTGCCGGAGAACACGTGTCTCGCTGGGCCACGCATGATGGCTCGGCCGTCGGGGCGAATGGTCACCCAGAGCGGGCCGCCGGGCAGATGAACCGAGATCTCCTCGCCGACCGCCACGAGGCCACGCGCAACTCCGACGGCGACCGTTGCGCACGCCCCCGTCCCGCACGCGTGCGTGACGCCGACGCCGCGTTCCCAGACGACGAGGTCGACGGCGCCCTTGCGGAACACGGCGAATTCGACGTTCGTTCCCGCAGGAAAGCTCGGATGCGTCGCGATGCGCGGGCCCACGACATCGATGACCGAACGGACCGCCGGACGCGTCGTGATCGCATGCGGGTTGCCCGCGTCGGCGAGCGTGAGCTCCCACACGTCACTCGAGCCATCGGCGCCGACGTCGAGCTTCACGTCGCCGGTGCCGCGCACGACCCCCATGTCGACCGTGACGAGCCCGCGACCGAGGCGATCGTCGATGGTGCAGGGCCGAAGCCCGGCGCCGGTATCGAACGTCACCTCGCCGGTTTCCTGCCCTCGCGCGCGCGCGCGATGGAGAACCGCGCACCGGAGACCATTGCCGCACATCTCCGGCACGGAGCCGTCGGCGTTGAGCACCTTCATGCGAGCCTGCGCGCCGACCGACGTGGGGGGAAGAAGAAGGAGGACTCCGTCTGCGCCTACGCCGAAGCGCCGATCGCAGAGCGAGCGAGCGAGCGACGGCGTGACGGCATCCTCGCGCTCGGCTTCGACGAGGACGAAGTCGTTGCCGAGGCCCTCGTACTTGTGAAAGTCCAAGGCCATTTCCTGGGCAAACGTACCACGGGGCGCGCGACCGGGTCGCGAACGCAGCACGAAAGGCGCGTCTTCGCGCGGGACGTCGCGCCGCGGACCCAATCCATGTCGCGCTGGCGGATCCCGCGCACCCGCGACGAAGGGGACGCTCTTCGTTGGCGACACCATGGGCAGTCTGCGCCGCGAGGGCGATTTCTGCCACGGCCCGGCGCCCACCGATGACCTTGCTCTGCTTCGGCGCGAGCTTCGCGTGCACCGCGAAGCGCACGGCGCCGTCTTTGAGGGTGAGCAACATCCGCGTCTTCTGGCAACATACAGAGCGCATGGCCCCCGGTGCTTCGCGCCTCGCTCTCGCCCGACCGCTCGTCCTGAGCGGCTTCATGGCGACCGGCAAGAGCACCATCGGGCAGCTCGTTGCAGCGCGGCTCGGAGTGCCGTTCGTCGACACGGACGCGTGCTTGGCGGAGCAGGCCGGCATGCGCATCGGCGAGCTCTTCGCATCGGAGGGAGAGGCGCGCTTCCGCGAGCGCGAGGCCCAGCTCGTGCTGTCGTTGCTCGACGATCCCTCCCCGCGCGTCATCGGCTTCGGCGGCGGGACGGTGACGAGCTCACGCATCCGTCATCGTGCCCTTGAGCGAGCGACGGTCGTGACGCTCACCGCGGCCGCCGAGACCGTCGTGTCGCGAGTCTTGTCGCTCGTCGACCGCCCCAACCTCCTCGCCGCCTCGCCGCTCGAGCGCGCAAACGACCTGCTTTCCATACGGCGCGAGGCCTACGGCGAGTGCCACGCGACCGTTCCGACCGAGGGACGCACGCCGCAGGAGATCACCGAGCGCGTCCTCGCGATCGCCACGCGCGACACGCTCGCGATGCCCCTCGGGACACGGTCGTACGTCGTCGAGCTCGCGGACGGCGAGCCGGCCCGCCTCACGGCGGCGCTCGAGGAGCTCGCGCCCTCCTCGCTCCTCGTCGTGACGGACTCGAACGTGGCGGCCGCGCGGGGCGCCTGGCTGGAGCGGGCACTCGAACCCCTCGCGATGTCTCGCCACGTCGTCATGCTCGCGCCCGGCGAACGGAGCAAGACGCTCGCGACCGTCTCGCGCATCTGGGACGAAGCGCTCGCACATGGCGTCGATCGGGACGCAGTGGTCGTCGCGTTCGGCGGCGGCGTGGTCGGCGATCTCGCCGGATTCGCGGCCTCTACGGTGTTGCGCGGGGTTCGATGCGTGCAGATTGCAACTAGTCTGTTGGCGATGGTCGACTCGTCCGTCGGCGGCAAGACCGGCTTCGACCACGCGGCAGGAAAGAACCTCATCGGGGCGTTTTTCCAGCCGAGCCGCGTGCTCGTCGACTTCGAGCACCTGACGACGCTTCCGGAGCGCGAGCGCGCCGCCGGCCTGGCCGAGGTGGTAAAAATCGCGCTGGTGCAGGACGCGGGGCTCTTCGATCTCCTCGAGCGAACTGCCGACGCCATCCGTGCCGGGGAGCGTGAGGCCATCCGGCCGGTGGTGCGCGCAGCGATTGAAGCGAAGATCCGCGTCGTGCGCGACGACGAGCGCGAAGCCGGAGCGCGGGCGCTCCTCAACCTGGGTCACACCCTGGGTCACGCGCTCGAATCGCAAGGCGCCTATGAACGCCTCCTCCATGGAGAGGCCGTCGCGATCGGGACCGTCCTCGAGATCGCGGCGACCGAGCATCTTGGTCTCACCGCTCCCGGGACGAGCGCGCGAGCGAAGGCGCTCTTCGCGCGCCTCGGGCTCCCGACCGAGGCGTCGGTGGAGGAGGTCCTCGCCGCATGGCCGTTCGTGCTGTCAGACAAGAAGCGCGCGGCGACCACGCTGCGCTTGCCGGTCGTGACCACCGTAGGCGAAGCGTCGGTCGCGAGGCTCCCGATCGCGGAGCTCCACGACGCCGTCGTGCGCTGAACGGCCTTCGGGGAACGGTGTCGTGGGAGATCACATGACCTTACCGTGCGCCAACTTCGGTCAGAATTTGGCGGTCTGGCGGATCCCTAGGTACGCTTCCCCTCACGGCTGCTTCTGAAGGTTCGGGGTCCCCTCGATCCATGGAGAGCAGCGCGCTTTCACTCGCGGAGGATGGGTCCATGAAACGGATCTTGGGTCACGTCGTGTCGCTTCTCGTCGTCGGATTGGCGGTGAGCTCGGTTCTCCCGGCATGCGCCACGAACGACCAAACCATTTTCATCAGGAAGGCGCTCGCACCGGCGCAATCGCGAACGAACGGCATCTGCACCTACTCGAATGACCCGACGCAGCCCGCGCTGTTCCAGGCGACGCTCGACCTCGGCGTGGCAGACAACTACGTCGCGGTCTTGCTGGTGGGTAACCAGCTCAACCCGCGCGGCGACCAGTTGAGCAACCGCGCGGAGAGCAACCGCATTCATATCAACGGCGCGACGGTTCGCGTCACGGAGACGGACGGGAGGCTCATCCGGGAGTTCACCTCGCTGGCGACGGGCTTCGCCGACCCCGCGAACAACAGCGTCCCCGAGTACACGTCGATCGGCGTCACCGGCATCGACGCGCCCACGAAGGATCTCCTCCTTCCGACGTTGCCGAACCGGCTGGCGTCGCGAACCATTCTCATGAACTTCAAGGCCTTCGGCGTGAGCCTTGGCGGCAACGACGTCGAGAGCGGCGAGTTCCAGCTGCCAGCCCGAGTCTGCAACGGCTGCCTCGTCGACTTCTCGACGGGCAACGACGACCTCGCGGCCGTCCAGCCGAACTGCGGCAAGAGGGGTACGACGACGGCCGGCAGCGTGGCGCCCTGCTCCCCCGGGCAGGACGAGCCCGTGAAGTGCGAGACGTGCATTCTGACTCGCAAGGCGTGCGACCCCCTCACGCCCTGACCCGCAGGTAGCGCGCTCGCGCGCGAGAACGCCGTCGCCCACGAGGTGACGGCGTTCTTCGTTTTGTGCGACAACGATCCCGATGACGCGCGCGCGAGCGAAGCGTGACCCTTTGCAAGGGCCAGGACCCGGACGGCAGAAGCCCCGGCCGGTCATTCTCGCGCTCGCGTGGGTCGCCACGGTGGCCCTCGGCGCGGCGCCTGCCGAGGCGCGCCCGCAGATCACCTCGGGTGTGACGACGGGAGCGGCCTTTACGGATGTGCGCGCCGACTACGGACCACGACTCGCGTATCAGCTCGGTGGGCACCTCGATGTCCTGTTCCTCAGGGAGAGCCCCCGGGACATGGCCCTCGGTCCCTACCTCGAGGTGACGACCGCGGCGTTCGACACCTTCGAGGGTGGCGGCGGGCTCGCGTGGCTCGTGCCCACGGGCCCGACGGCGTTCGTTTTCTCCGGAGGCGGGTTCGCGCGCGCGAGCCGCTTTGGTTGGGAACCCGGCGTGGCAGGAACGCTCTTCTGGGGCTCGCGGAGCTACAACTTCCACTCGGCCTACGCGGTCGGAGTCGGTTTTTTCGCGCAGGGCCGTTACGGACTCGGTGACGGGAAGCAAGGCGACGCGATCCTTGGCGTGCAACTCGACCTCGAATACGTCGCGCTGCCGTTCGTGCTTGCGTACGAAGCGCTCGCGCACTGAGCCGCGCATCGCTTCGCGAGCGGCTGGCCGCTCCGAAAGGCTGTGTTACGTTCCGGCGCTCATGGTTACTCGTCCGGTGCAGCTCACGATCGGTGGCCAGAGCTACAAAGTCGTGAGCTCGGCCAACGAGACCGAGCTGCTTCGTCTCGCCGAGACCGTGAGCGCGAAGGTGGCCGAGCTGACGCCCGGTGGAAAGGCCGCCCCCGCTCAGGCCGTGCTCCTCGCGGCAATTGCTCTCGCGCACGAGCTCGAGCAGGAGCGCGCCGCCCGGCTGGCCGTGGAGCGGAAGGCGCGCGACATGCTCCGCCGCGTGCTCCTCCGGATCGACGACGCGCTCGACACTGCCGACTGAGATCACGCGAAGTGCTAAGGGAACGCCCGCCCACGACGGAAGCCTTGCCCCGGTGACGTCAGGACGGACGTTTCACGTGAAACACATGCCGACGGATCCTCTCGCCCACCTCTCCCAGCAGCTCGATCAGCTCGACCTGCAGGGGCTCCGTCGACGCCAGGCGGACCCCATCGAGCCGGGCACGCTCTCGTTCTGCTCCAACGACTACCTCGGTCTCGGAGCGCGCCTGGCGCCCATGGCTTCTTCGGGCGCCGGGGCATCACGGCTGATCGCGGGCGAGAGTGACGAGCATCGCCGGCTGGAGCGCGCGTTCGCCAGCTGGCTCGGCGTCGAGGACGCCCTCGCGTTCACGAGCGGGTACGCGGCCAACGTGGGGACTGTCTCGGGATTGGCCGGCGCCGGCGACCTCATCGTTAGCGACGCCCTCAACCACGCGTCGTTGATCGACGGTGCACGCCTCTCACGCGCGCGCATCGTCGTCACCCCGCATGGCGACGTGGATGCAATCGCCCGCGCCCTGGATGAGCGCATCGAGGCGCGCGCCTGGGTCGTCGTCGAGAGCTACTTCAGCATGGACGCCGACGGACCTGACCTCGCCGCGCTCCGCCGTACCTGCGACGCACGAGGAGCCGGCCTGTACGTCGACGAGGCACATGCGCTGGGCGTCCTCGGGCCGCAGGGGCGCGGTCGGTGCGCGGAGGCCGGCGTCGTCCCCGACGTCCTCGTGGGGACGCTCGGGAAGTCCTTCGGGAGCCAGGGCGCCTTCGCGGCGGGGCGGACGCTCCTGCGCGACTGGCTCTGGAACCGGGCGCGCTCCTTCGTGTTCTCGACGGGCCTCGCGCCTGTCTGCGCCGCTGCCGCGGTCCGCTCGCTCCAGCAGGTCATCGAGCAGCCCTGGCTCTACGAGAACGTACGCGCACGGTCGGGACGACTGCGTGCCGGCCTCGCGGCTGCGGGCGCCGTGGCGGGCTCGGCGCCGGGTGGTATGGCGCCGACGCCGTCGACCGCGGACACGGCTCCGCGACTGCTCGGGTTCGGTCATATCGTCCCGGTCGTCCTCGGCACTCCCGCGCGAGCGCTCCTGTGGGCCGAGCGCCTCCGCGCACTCGGCGTTCACGTCCTCGCAATCCGTCCGCCGACGGTGCCCGCGGGCGGCGCGCGCATCCGGTTCACGCTCACGGCGCAGCACTCCGACGAGGACGTCGACAGGACCATCGAAGCATTCGCTTCGGTGCTGCGCACCGAGCAGGGCGAGACGGCCACGTGAGCGCGCGGCTCCTCGTGGTCAGCGGCACCGGAACGGGGATCGGGAAGACCCACGCGACCGCCGCGCTGCTCGCGGCGTGGTCGCGCGCGCTGTCGCTTCAGGGGGTCGCCGAGCCGCGCCTGGCCGGCCTGAAGCCCGTGGAGAGCGGCGCGGTCTCCGGCGGACCGAGCGACGTCAGGACCCTTGAACAGGCGTCCACGTTTCACGTGAAACAGTTCCCGCCCCCCTACCTGCTCGCGCGTCCCGTCTCCCCGCACCTGGCGGCCGCGGACGAAGGGCGCACGCTCGAGCTGAGCGTCATCGTTCGCTACGTCGAGCGCATCCGAAAGCTCACCCATGGCGTCGCGGTAGAGCTCGCAGGTGGGCTCTTCACTCCGCTTTCGCCAGAGCTTTCGAACGCGGACGTCGCGCTCGCGCTCAATGCGGACGCCGTGCTGCTGGTCGCCCCCGACCGCCTCGGTGTACTTCATGACGTCGCTGCGGCGACACGCGCCGCGGCGGCGCTCGGGCTCGCCATCGCGGGCGTGGTCCTGGTCGCGCCGGAGCTCGCCGATGACTCGACCGGCACGAACGCCGCCGAGCTCGCCGTGGTGACGCGCGTTCCGGTCGTCGCCGTGCTGCCACGCGCGGAGATCGCGACGCTCGCGCTGCGTGAGGACGTCGAGGCGTGGGTCCGCGGATTCGCCCGCGCGTAGCGGCAGGAAGACAGATCGGGCGCCACCGGCCCGGCGGTCGCTTGCTCGCCCACCATGTGACGCGAGCCGCGCTCCCCCGTCGCCGTGACCGTGCCCGGCTTCCCCGTCCGCCGTCGCAAGGAGGAAAATAGAGCAATTGCTCTATTCTCGTCCCCCCTCGACCTCGCGGTCCTTGATGCGCCCGCGGTCGAGCGTGACCCGCAGATCTCCCACCGCGCTCGCAAACGCCTCGTCGTGCGTGATGACGACCACCACGGCCCCGCGCGCTGCCTCGTCGCGCAGCACCACCCGCAGGGCGTCGATGCTCTTGGTGTCGAGCCCGGTGGTTGGCTCGTCGAGCAAGAGGAGCTTCGGTGCGTGCACGAGCGCCCGTGCCAGCGCGACGCGCTGGCGTTGCCCCCGCGAATACGTGCGAAACGGACGCTCCGCGAAGGATCCGAGCTCGAACCGCGCGCGCGCGGCCTCGAAGGCGAAGTGCGGAGGCAGGCCGTGGAGCCGTGCTGCGAGCTCGATGTTCTCGCGGCCCGTCAGGTCCGCGTAGCACAGCGAATCGTGACCGACCCAGCCGAGCACCGTCCGGACCTGCTCGCGCGAACGACCGAGCGAGCCGTGCGTTACCTTGCCGGAGGTCGGGCGGGTCAGCGTCCCGAGGATCGAGAGAAGCGTCGACTTGCCGGAGCCGTTCGGTCCGACCACCATCGATACTCGACCCGCGACGAACTCGACCGAGACTCCCGCGAGGGCTCGGACAGGGCCGTATGTCTTCGTGACCGCGCGCAGCTCGACCCGAACTTCGCTGCCCGTCTCCGCCACGCGCGCAGCTTGCCGCTCTTCCCTGGCGAAGGGCAAGCCCAGGTCGTGCGCCTCATGCAGCACAAGGTGCGCACCGAGCGCCCGCGCGTCTGTCCGAAAAGGTTGGACTCCGGGAGACCGTGCTATTCTCGTTTTCATGACTGCTGCGCCCGCCCTCCTCGGCGAGGAGCTTCCGCTCATCCAGAAGCTGCGGCAGGCCGTGGAAGGTGCGCTAGAGGGCAAGGCCGACGCGGTGGAGCTCGCGCTCGTTGCGCTCCTCGCACGCGGACACCTGCTCATCGAGGACGTCCCCGGCGTCGGCAAGACCACCCTCGCGCGGGCGCTCGCGCGGGCGGTCGGCGGCGAGCTGCGACGCGTGCAGTTTACAAGCGATCTGCTTCCCAGCGACGTCGTCGGCGTCTCGGTGTACGACCAGCGCGACGCCAAGTTCGTCCTTCGCCAGGGTCCGATCTTCGCGAACGTCCTCCTCGCGGACGAGATCAACCGCGCGAGCCCCCGCACCCAGTCCGCGCTCCTCGAGGGCATGAACGAGGCGCAGGTCTCGATCGATGGCGAGACGATCCCGCTCCCCGAGCCCTTCTTCGTCATCGCGACGCAGAACCCCCAGGACTTCGCCGGCACGTTCCCGCTGCCCGAGTCGCAGCTCGACCGCTTCATCCTTCGCCTCCGCATCGGCTACCCGCCACCGCAAGTGGAGATGCGCCTCCTCCTCGAAGGGCACTCCGACACCGCGCGCGACGTCCCCGTCGTTCTCGATCCGGGGCGCCTCGTCGCGCTTCAGCGTCAGGTCGATCGCGTCACAGTCGACAACGCGCTCCTCACGTACCTCCACGCCCTCGTCACCGCGACGCGCACGTCGCCAGTGCTTTCGCTCGGCGCGTCGACGCGCGGAGCGATGGCGCTCGGCAAGGCTGCTCGCGCCCGCGCGCTCGTCCGCGGGCGTCCGTTCTGCATTGCCGACGACATCCACGATCTTGCCGTGCCCGTCCTCGCGCACCGCGTCCGTCTCGCCACCCATGCCGACGGTTTCGTTCCTTCGCGTGACGAAGCCGAGGCCGCCCTACGCGACATCGTCGCGCGCGTCCCCGTTCCGCTGTGAGCGGGCCGCTCCCGAGATTCACATGCGGGAAACCAAAGCAGAGGCAAAGCCGCCGTCGCGGTTCCGGCTCCGGCTGCCGCGCATTCGAACGCCGCGGAAGCTGAAGTTCACGCGCGAGGGAAAGTTCTTCGTGGGCATCACGCTCGGCGTCGGCTTCGCCGCGATCAACACCGGCAACAACCTCCTCTATCTCCTCCTGGGCATGCTGCTCGCGCTCATCATCGTGAGCGGGCTCATGAGCGAGCTCAGCCTGCGCGACCTCACTGTCGTCCGCCGTCTCCCGCTTCGCGCGCAGGTCGGGCGTCCGCACCTCGTCGAGATCGAGGTCTTCAACCACAAGGGGCGCGTACCGTCCTACGCGATCGAGGTCGAAGACCTGCGCGCCGGACAGCCGGCCGACAAGCGCTGCTTCTTCTTGAAGATCTCTCCGAAGAGCGCGCAGGTCGCGGCGTATCGCCGAACACCAGCAAAGCGGGGCAGGGACAAGCACGTCGGCTTCCGCATCGCGACGCGCTTTCCATTCGGGCTCTTCGAGAAGTCTCGCGAAGTACCGGCCGAGGGCGAGCTCATCATCTATCCCGCGGTCGACCCCGTGCAGCTGCCTCCGATGCCCGCCGGACGCTACGCCGGCGGCGATGCCGCCTTCGGTCGAGGCCACGGCGACGATTACTTGGGACTCAAACTACTTCGCGACGGTGAGGATCCGCGCGACGTCCACTGGCGGAAGAGCGCCGCTGTCGGGCAGCTCGTCATGCGCGAGCGCGCACGCGACGCGCGGCCCGACGTGGTGCTGCCACTCGATGTCGTGCGTCCCGACGAGGCGAAAGAGGAATGGACCGCGACCTTCGAGCGGAAGATTCGCGACCTCGCCTCCCGTGGCGTCGCGCACATCAAGCGCTTCGACGCCGTGACGATCAAGACGACCGCCAGCGAGGCGGTGCGCGCCGATCGCATGACGGGCGCCGACCCGCTGCTTCGCTTCCTCGCGCTCGTCGAGGCCGTGCCCTCGAGCTCGGCGCACGCCCCGAAGATGATCGTCGCCGTGCCGCCGCCCGACCCGGACCCCGCGCCGCGTTCGTCGCCCAAGCTGCCGACCGAGAACGCGACCAAATGAGGTTTGGTCTCGTCCACCGCATCATGACCGATGCGCTCGCCGCGCTTGGCGTGCTCGCGGTCGTGAACACGGCATCGATGTCACCGTGGACGACGGCCCTCGTGCTCGTCAGCCTCGCGCTGGCGCTCGCGGTCCCCGAGGCTTGGCAGAACCGCCCGACGCTCCGCCATCTCGCGACGATCGGACCGCTCACGCTCTTCGCTGTCCAGGGCGTGCGCCTGCTCGCCGGCCGGCCCGCACTCGACGTCGCCGTAGAGTTTGCCGCGATCCTCCAGATAGTCCGCCTCGCCACCCGGCGAGGCGCCGCGCACGACCAGCAGATCATCGTCCTCGCCTTGCTCCACTTCGTGGCGGGCACCGTCCTCGGCGGAGGGCTCAGCTATGGCCTCTGTTTCGTGGGCTTTCTCGTCGTCGCTCCGGGCGCGCTCGTGCTCAGCCATCTCCGGCGCGAGGTCGAAGGCAACTACCGCCAAGGAGCCCGCGACCGCACGGGTCTCCCGGTCGACGTCCCGCGAATCCTCCGCAGCCGGCGTGTCGTCGGGCGAGGGTTCCTCGCCACGACCTGTCTGCTGTCGGTCCCGATCTTCCTCTTCACTGCCGCGCTGTTCGTCATGTTCCCGCGCGTCGGGCTCTCGCTGCTCCTGCTCAACCACCCGCAGAAGGGGCGCATGGTCGGCTTCTCCGACCGCGTCGACCTCGGCGAGGTCGGAGTGCTCCGGAGCGATCCGTCGATCGCCCTCCGCTTCGAGGTCGCAGATCTGCCGGACCCCGCACCCGCGCGCATGACACTCCGCCTCCGCGGCACGGCCTTCGATCGTTACGACGGTCGGCGGTGGGAACGGACCCAGCGCAGCGGCATCCACGGCGGCTTCGACGGGAGCGACACGCTCTCGATCGTTCGTCGCCCTGCCGCCACCGACCGCCGCATCACCTTCGACCTCGAGCCGATCGACCCGCCCGTCGTCTTCCTCCCTCCGCGTACCGTGGGCATCCAGGTGCGTGTCCAGCAACAGGCCGTGCTCGGCGAGCCGCTGAACCTGTCGCGCGGCCCCGAGGGCGAGGTCCGCTACCAGGGCTCCGACTCCCACGGCCTCCGTTACGACGCCTTCCTCGCCGGCGAACGTGAGCCGATCCTCGAGAACCTCGCGCTCCAGGACCGGCCTCGCTACCTCGACCTCCCGCAGGAGATGCCGTCGCGCATCGGGCAGCTCGCGCACGAGTGGGCCGACGCTCAGCCAACGCCCTACCTGAAGGCGAAGGCACTCGAGGAGCACCTCAAGCACGACTTCAAGTACGACACGAACTCGCCCTCCGGCGGCAAGCCGCAGCCCGTCGACCACTTCCTCTTCGAGTCGAAGCGCGGGCACTGCGAGTTCTTCTCGACGGCGATGGCTATCATGCTGCGTGAGCTCGGCATCCCCTCGCGCAACGTCACCGGCTTCGTCGGCGGCACGTACAACCGCTTCGGCCGCTACTACGCGGTCCGCGAGGGCGACGCGCACTCGTGGGTCGAGGCGTACTTCGACGACCCGATCCACGGTTGGGTCACGTTCGATCCGACGCCGACGTCGGGAGCGCAGCCCCTTCAGGAGACCTCCGGCGCGTATGTCTACGTGCGCGACCTCGTCGAGGCGCTCTCGCAGCGCTGGAATCGCTACGTCATCGGATACGACCTCAAGACGCAGCTCCACATCTTCGAAGACATCAGCCGCAGCTACGAGCGCATGCGCGCCAAGACGGGCACCAACAAGGGCGTCGCCGAGCGCGTGACGCGCGGCCCTGTCCTCGTCGGCATCCTCCTCGTCGCCGCCGCCGCCGGGTACTTCGTGTGGAAGCGGCGTCGCCGCGCCAAGAACAAGGACAAGGACTCGACCCCGAAGCCGCGGGTCGACCCGAAGCTCGAGGCCGCCTCCGCGCTCTACCGCCAGCTCGAGGTCGCCCTCGTCACGCAGGGCATTTCTCGCCCGACGTCGCTGCCGCCGCTCAGACATGCGGAGGAGCTCGCCGCCAAGTCACATCCCTTGGCGGACGACATTCTGGCGCTCACCAACGTCTATCTCTCCGCGCGCTTCGGCGGGACCGCGATGAGCGAGGACGCCGCGCGCGACTACGAGAAGAAGGTCCGCGAGATCCGCACGTACAAGCCTCCGCCGACGGTTCCCGCCGCCGCCTCTAGCGCGCCCTGATCAGTTCGCCAGCTTCGTCGTGAACGTCAGGCCGTCGGGCCCGCGGTCGACGCGAAGGTGCGTTCCGGGAGGGTAATCACCGGCGATCACGTGCTTCGCCAGCGGGTTCTCGAGGTGCTGCTGGACGGCGCGCTTGAGCGGGCGAGCGCCGTACTGCGGATCCCAGCCGACCTCGGCGAGGTAGTCCTTCGCGGCCGGGAGGAGCTCGATCGCGATCTCTCGCTTCGCGAGCCGCTCGGCGAAACGCCCCAGCTGGATGTCGATGATCTTGTGCATCTGCTCGCGCTCGAGCCGGTGGAACACGACCATCTCGTCGAGCCGGTTCAGGAACTCAGGACGCATCGTCTTGCGAACGTCCTCCATCACCGCGCGCTGGATGAGCTCGCGCTTGTCCTCGGAGGGCAGGTCGCGATCCTCGATCGCCTGGATGTGCTGCGAGCCGATGTTGCTCGTCAGGATCAAGATCGTGTTCTTGAAGCTCACGGTCCGGCCCTGGCCGTCCGTGAGACGCCCGTCGTCGAGCACCTGGAGGAGCACGTTGTAGACGTCCGGGTGGGCCTTCTCGACCTCGTCGAAGAGGATGACCGAGTACGGCCGCCGGCGAACCGGCTCGGTCAGCTGACCGCCCTCCTCGTAGCCGATGTAACCGGGAGGCGCGCCGATGAGGCGGCTCACCGTGTACTTGTCATGGAACTCGCTCATGTCGAGGCGGAGCATGGCTCGCTCATCGTCGAAGAGGTATTCGGCGAGCGCGCGGGCGAGCTCGGTCTTTCCAACACCCGTGGGGCCGAGGAACATGAAGCTGCCGATGGGGCGCTTCTCGTCGCCGAGCCCGGCGCGCGAGCGACGCACCGCGTTCGACACTGCGACGAGCGCCTCCTCCTGCCCGACGACGCGCTGGCGAAGACCGTCCTCCATGCGGAGGAGCTTCTCCATCTCGCCCTCCAGCATCTTGCTGACGGGGATGCCCGTCCACTTGGCGACGATCGCGGCGATGTCCTGATCGGTGACTTCTTCTTTGAGGTACGAGGTCTTCTCCTGGACCTTCGCGAGCTGGCGGCGGAGGTCTTCGATCTTCTTCTCGAGCTCGGGGATCTTGCCGTAGCTGATCTCTGCCGCCTTGCCGAGGTCGCCCTTGCGCTGCGCGAGCTCGGCCTCCGAGCGGAGCTCCTCGAGGTGGGGCGTCGCCTTGCGGATCTGGTCGATGACCTCTTTCTCGCGCATCCACTGGGCCTTCATGGCGTTCAGCTGCTCCTCGAGGTCGGAGGCATCCTTCCGGATGTCATTGAGGCGCGACTTGCTCGCGGCGTCGCGCTCCTTCTTGAGCGCCTCCTGCTCGATCTGGAGCTGGGTGAGGCGCCGCTGAACGACGTCAATCTCGGTCGGCATGCTGTCGACCTCCATCTTGATCTTCGCGGCGGCCTCGTCGACGAGGTCGATCGCCTTGTCGGGAAGGAAGCGATCCGACACGTAGCGGTCGGAGAGCGTCGCGGCGGCGACGAGCGCGGCGTCCTGGATGCGGATGCCGTGGTGCACCTCGTACCGCTCCTTCAGCCCGCGCAGGATGGCGATCGTGTCCTCGACAGTAGGCTGCGAGACGATGACCGGCTGGAAGCGGCGCTCAAGGGCCGCGTCCTTCTCGATGCGCTTCTTGTACTCGTCGAGCGTGGTCGCGCCGATGCAGCGCAGCTCACCGCGCGCAAGCGCAGGCTTGAGGAGGTTCGCGGCGTCCATCTGCCCCTCGCCGGCGCCCGCGCCGACGATCGTATGGATCTCGTCGATGAAGAGGATGATCGAGCCCCCGGCAGCCTCGACCTCCTTGAGGACGGCCTTCAGGCGATCCTCGAACTCGCCGCGGTACTTCGCGCCGGCGATGAGCGCGCCCATGTCCAGCGACGCGAGACGCTTGTTCTTCAGCGACTCCGGGACGTCGCCGCGCACGATCCTCTGCGCGATGCCTTCGACGATGGCGGTCTTGCCGACGCCGGGCTCGCCGATGAGCACCGGGTTGTTCTTGGTGCGCCGCGAGAGCACCTGCATGACGCGGCGGATCTCCTCGTCGCGACCGACGACAGGATCGATCTTGCCCTTGCGAGCGGCGGCCGTCAGATCGCGGCAGTATTTGTCGAGGGCCTGGAATTTACCCTCGGGATCGCGATCGGTGACGCGCTGGGCGCCGCGCACGCTGGCGAGCGCCTTGAGCATGCGATCGGTGGTGACGCCGCCGGAGGCTTCGAAGGCCGCGGCCATCTCGCGATCGTGCTTTGCGAGCGCGACGACGAAGTGCTCGACGGACACGAAGTCGTCCTTCAGCGCCTTGGCCTCGTCCTCCGCCTTGCGGTAGGCCTCGAGGGTGCGCCGCGAGAGCCCCGGCTCGGCGTTGCCGCCAGAGGCCTTGGGGAGCTTGTCGAGGTACGCGTCGAGCTTCTGCTCGAGCGCGGCGGAATCACCGCCAGCCTTCTGGAAGAGAGGCAACGCGATGCCGCCGTCCTGCGCGAGCATCGCGCGGACGAGGTGCTCGGGGACGACCTCGGGGTTGCCGCGGCGCGCGGCGAGGTCGCTCGCCTCGCGAAAAGCCTCCTGGCTCTTGGTAGTCAGTCGATCGGGTCGCATGGCAGACGTCTCCCTTCGTGCGTACGCGCCGAGGGCGCTGCGTCGCAGTTCACGGCTACCAGGCACTGGCGCAGCTAGCCCATGCCGAGTTTAACCATGGGCACATGACGTGCAACGCTGCCCGGTGCGATCGGCTTCGATACTCCCGCCAGAGCTTCCCGCAATCGCGGGCCGGCACGGCCCCCTAAGCTAGATATCCAGGTTGCGGACGTTGAGCGCGTTCTGTTCGATGAACTCGCGGCGCGGTTCGACCTGGTCGCCCATCAGGATCGTGAAGATCTGATCGGTCTGCACCGCGTCGTCCAGGCGCACCTGGAGCATCACGCGCGCGTTCGGGTCGAGCGTCGTCTCCCAGAGCTGCTCCGGGTTCATCTCGCCGAGACCCTTGTACCGCTGGATGTGCCAGCCCTTGCGACCACGCGCGTCGATGAACTCCCAGAGCGCGTCGGAGTCCTCGATCTCGGTCTCGGCGGTGCTGGTGTCGCCCTCTTCGCCGTCCTCGGCAGCGGCTGCCGCCGCCTTGCCCTTCGGAGCGGTCTTCGCGAAGTAGGGTGCGGGGCCGATCGAGCGAACGTCCTGCTCGATCGAATAGAGCTCCTCGTACTCGGCAGACTCGACGAGAGCCCAGTCGATGAGCGTCTCGCGTGCCGCCGAGCCCGGACGCGGCTTGATGTGGAGCGAGCACGCGCCGTGCTCCGTCTCCCAGCCGATGTCGATCGTGAGCGGGAAGATGTCAGGGAACTTCTTCTCGAGGCGCGCCTTGATGAGCGGCA
>JAYSXP010000541.1:0-9625 GCA_043717125.1 Polyangiaceae bacterium
CGGGAGCCTGGCCTTGATGTCCTTCTCGGAGGGCGGGTGCGGATCAAGATCCTCGTCGAACTTCCACAGACCGTGGAGCGTGTGGAAAGTGATGTCGAACGTGCCTTCGGAGATGGCGCTCGTGTGGATCGAGTCCTTGATGATGGCGAGTGTCTCGTCGCTCACGCGGATCGCGGATTTTCCGGCGGCGGCGTTGATTTTCGAGATTTCGCTGTCCGGGCGCCACGTCGTCATGAGCGTCTCGATGCGTCGGATCTCGGAGATCGAAGCGTCGAAAGCGTCGCGGATATCCTTCGCGCCGACCGTGGGCGTCGTGTAAGCAGCGAACGCGAGGTGGGTTCCCATCGCCGCGCCTTCGCCGGTGACGCGCTCGGTGACGAAGGGAGCAAGAGCCGCCTGCGCGCGCGACGCATCCGGCGGGGCGGGCGGCGCCGGGGGCGGGCCCGGAAGCTCGGGCGCGACCGGGTTGTCGCTCGCCCGCACGGGACCGGAGGGCCCGGGCTGCTCGCGGCAGCCCGCGGCGAGGTGCATCACGCAGACGAGAATCCCGAGCAGCCACCTTCGCGCTCGCATGCGTCGTAGATAGCAGAACTCCCCCAGCAGGGCCCTGGGCTTGCCGCGCTCGTGCCTCGCGTGTACCCCGAAAGGCCTCCTATGCCCCTCTCCAACGAGCTCGGAAACGCGATCGATGCGGTCGTCGACGGTGAGCGCGACGCCCTCGCCACGCTGTCAAGGAACATTCATTCGAACCCCGAGCTCCGGTTCGAGGAGCACAAGGCGGCCACCTGGATCGCGGAGCTCCTCCGCGCGCGCGGCTTCGAGGTCGAGCACGGGCTCGCGGGCATGGGCACGGCGCTACGGGCGCGGCGTGGCAACCCGACGGGACCGCGCGTCGCGATCCTCGGCGAGTACGACGCGCTCCCGGACATCGGACACGCGTGCGGGCACAACCTCATCGCCGCCAGCGCCGTCGGCGCGTTTCTCGCGGCCGCGTCCGTCGCGGATCGCGCCGGGGGCGAGGTCGTGTTTCTCGGCACTCCGGCGGAAGAGGGCGGAGGCGGCAAGATCCGGATGATCGACGCAGGCCTCTTCGAGGGCCTTGCCGCCGCGATGATGTTTCACCCTTTCGACCGCGACATCCTCGCTCACCCCGCGCTCGCCAGCGTCTGGCTCGCAATGACCTTTCGGGGGGCCCCTGCGCACGCGGCTGCGGCTCCCCATGATGGGTGCAGCGCGCTCACCGCGTGCATGGACACGTTTCGCCTCATCGACGGCCAGCGCGTGCACTTTCGCGACGGCGTCCGCGTTCATGGCTACGTCACGAACGGCGGCCAGGCCGTCAACATCATCCCCGAGCTCGCGGCGTGCGAATTCAGCGTGCGCGGCCGGACGGTGGAGGAGCTCGCGCGCGTCCGCGCGATCGTCGAGCGTTGCGCCGCCGGCGCGGCGATGGCGAGCGGGGTGAAGGTCGAAATCGTGGCGCGTGAGGGTTATCGCGACATGCGCAACAACATGA
This sequence comes from Polyangiaceae bacterium, assembly GCA_043717125.1. Taxonomy (GTDB): domain Bacteria; phylum Myxococcota_A; class Polyangia; order Polyangiales; family Polyangiaceae; genus Labilithrix. The sequence continues at coordinate 1,517 of JAYSXP010000541.1, forward strand.
CGATGGCGAGGCGCTTCGGCGCGCACCTCGAGAGCGGATCGAGCGGGCGCAAGGTCCGCGAGACCGACGATCGCGTCGGCGCCGGCAGCACGGACATGGGCGACGTCTCGCACGTCGTACCCTCGATTCATCCCTACCTCGCGATCGTCGACGAGAACGAGGCCCTCTGTCATCAGCACCGCTTCGCGGCGGCTTCAGCGAGCGATCGCGGCCTGAATACGGCGTGCGACGCCGCAAAGGCGCTCGCGCGTACGGCCGTCGAGGTCCTGAGCGACGAGACCCTCCGGCGAGCGATGCACGAGGAGTGGCAAGCGGGCAGGTGAGACGCGCGGTCCTCGTCGCGCTCGCGGTCTTCGCGTTTCTCCACGCGCAGCGCGTAGATGCCTAATCAAGTGCCGAGCCATCCCCGGCGCCCGTCGCGGCGCCGACCCCGCCTCCCACCGGTCCGGAGGCGCTGCCCGGCGTCACGCCGCTCGTGAGCGGGCTCCCGTTCTTCTTCGTGCGCGGCGCCCCGCCCGGCAACAACGGCTACTTCATCGACGGGATCCGGATCCCGCTGCTCTATCACGTGGGCGCCGGCCCGAGCGTCATCCACCCCGGTCTCGTCGAGCGCGTGGACTTCTATCCGGGCGGCTACCCGGCACGCTACGGTCGCTTCGCTGGCGGCATCCTCTCCGGGGAGACGAAGCGACCCGCCGAGGAGCTGCACGGTGAGGGGAACATTCGCCTCTTCGACGCGGGCGCGCTCCTCGAGACTCGCCTTCGGCGACGGCAAGCCCGACGACCGCCAAACGGCGTGCTGCCGCGCGAGCAGGTACGAAAGGCGGCGGAACGCCGGCCACCGATGACGATCGGCCTCGGCTCGCTCCGCATCACCGGGATGTGAGCGCTCGACGCCCCCGCGTCGCGTTCGCTTTTCGTTGCAACAGATCCGTGGGTCCGGCGTCGTTGGATATTCACCCCCAAAATGACGAGCACCCAACATCCCGGTCCTCTCGGCCTTCTCGGGCTCGGCGCGCTCCTGCTCGCGACGACGGGATGCACGATGGGCGGGATGCGCTGGTCGGGCCCCGCGACGGCAGGTCACGGACGCATCGGTATCGTTCCCGAGATCGGGAGCCAGTGGAGCAACGACATCAAGGAGCTCGACGGGAGCATCAACCAAAGCTCGTCCGTCGAGTACCGACGCGGTTTCGAGGCGTGCTCGTGCGACGTGGGGGCAAAGCTCCGATTCCTCGGAGGCGAGATCGGGACGCGCTGGTCGCTCGCCAAGTCGGACGCCGCCGAAGGCTCGGTTGGGCTCGCCGTCCGCGGCGGCACGCTCTTTTACACGATGGACACGACCACCGGCTTCGACTCCGCGGTCGATCCATCCTTCCGGATGGGAGTGAACGTCAGCAAGAAGAGCCAGCTTGCCTTCGGCGTAACCCCCTCGCTCGTCTACGCCCACGAGTCCCAGGCGAACGGTGCGGTCACGCGCAACGGGATTTCCGTCGCGCCGTCCCTCACCGTCGCAATGGACGTCGGTGTGTCCAACGGCTTCCACGTCGTTCCCGAGGTCGGCGCTCAAACCTTCATCGGGAGCGACTCGTTTCACTACACCGACAACACGATCCGCCTGCGGGCGGCGGTTGGCTTCTACTTCTGACGACGGAGCGTCTCATGAAACATCATCGTTCATTTCTTGCTCTCGTCGGTGTGCTGACGCTCCTCTTGCCTCTCGCCGCCTGCGCGACCGACGAACCAGCAGGGCCTTACGAGGTGCTCATCGTTGTGCCGGACGACCACGGCGGCCAGAAGTTCTCGGTGGAGCCCCTCGACGTCCGGGACATCCGAACGCTGGCTTGCGAGAGGTTCGCTTTCGAGACGGGCTCGGAGATATTCGCGACGGTCGGCCATGATACGGGGACCGTGAGCGCAGGTAGACCGCTCGACCTCGCCGTGGTTCGCGAAGGGAACGTCTACCGACCGCTCGACGCGGATGCGCTCCTCATACTGACCTCCGCGCATCACCTCCTCGCCTCTCGACAGGCGTTCGACGAGCTCGGGCTCGCCGAGCTCGAGCCTCCGTTTCCTGCCCTCCGCGTGGTCTTCTTTCCGCGCCGCATCGACGCCGGCGCATTCGGTACGCCGACCACGGACAATGCGTTCTTCTCGGATTCCATCGGTGGCTTTGCGATCCTCCGCAGCAACGTCCTCCGAGACCTCCCCTTGTCCGCGAACCGAGGTGTCCTCGCGCACGAGTTCACTCACGCCATATTCGCGCATCTGACGCGGAACAATCCTCCCGCCATCCTTCTCGCGGGACTCCAGGAGGGCCTCGCCGACGTTCACGGCGCCCACCAGAGCGGCGACCCCGACTTCGTCGGAAAGTCGGTGCCGCAACTGAGCCAAGCGCGCGACCTCTCCGTGCGACGAGTCTTCGACGCGAGGGCGGAGACCACAGACGTCCTCCAGCAGGGGCCCTACCTCCACGGTGCGGTGGTCTCGTCGACGTTCTGGGACTATCGCGGCCGGCTCGTCCGGGGGCGCGGCGCGACCGAGAGCGACGCGCGACGACGCATGGCGCACGTCGCGTTCGCTGGCGTGCGCGACATGACGCCCTTCGTGCCTCACGCAAACCAGTTCATTACGACCCAGGACATCGAGAACACGTTCTGGGAGGCGGCCGTCCGTGCGGCACGGGATCAAGGCGACGAGGAGGTCTTCTGCGAGGCGCTGCGCGATCACTTTGCCGAGACCGAGCCGAGCTCACCGACGAGGACGCTGTGCAAGTGAATCGGTCCCCGTGCCTCGACGCTCTCACGTCGTCACTCGCGGTCTGCGCCGTGCTCCTCGGATCGGGTCGATCCGCTTCCGCTCAGGAGCTGCTGGTGGCCGACGAGTCTGCCGCTCCGGCCCCTCCGGCGGAGACGGAACCCTTGCCTCCACAACCGGCGATCGACGTCAGTGTGGTCGGCCGTGTCGGCATGATGACCTCACGCGGATCGAACGATGGACTTCTCGTCGCGCCGTCGGCTGGCGTCGGAGCGGAGACGTTCCTGACGACACACTTCGGAGTGTCGGTCCGTTACGATTTCGCGACTGCGCTCGATGGCGCGCGAGCGCTCGAGGTGCGACGAACGTCGCAACACGCCGTGCTCCTTGCCGAGGGACGACTGCGCCTCCTCGACGTCGCGACGCTACACGCCGCGGCGGGCGGCGGAGGAGCGCTCGATATCGTGACGCTGACGCTGCCCGGCGACAGCCGCACGACATCGAAGATCGAGCCGGGTCTCGCGTGGTCCGGAAGCTTCGCGATCGAGATCCCACGCTCACGCCTGACGACGTTCATCGGGGCAACGGGAATGCTCCACGCAGTGTCCCACGACATCCTCTACTTCACCGGCATCGCGTACCGGCTCTAGAACGCCCTCGGGTCGGCGATGAACCTCCAGTGGCAGCTCCGCTGACGATTCGCCCGAGCACCCAACGACGAAGGCGGCGCTGCGGAGGCGGATTCGCTCTTTTCGGGGAGGCGCAGGCATTTCTTTGCGACATCCCCGCGCGCTCGGCGTCGTTCGGGTGAAGGCAGGCACCATGCACCGTTCGACACTGATGGCTCTAGTTTCAGGCTCTGCCATGCTGTCGCTCATGGCTTGTGGAGCGCCGACGGATGCGTCGCGCACCGCCGAGAGCGACGTCACGAACATCCCGCAGACCGGGGTGGGCGATCAGGGCGAGACCGGCAACTGCTGGCTGTACGCGACGGCCGCATGGGTCGAGAGTCTTCACGCAGCGAGGACGGGCGACACGCAAGGCCATCTCTCTCCCGCGTACTGGCACTTCTGGGACCTCTACGACCAGATCACGGGCGACGAGGTTCTGCGGTCCGGCGGTCAGGTGAAGTTTGGGGGCTTCTGGGCACGCGCGGTCGACATCATCGATCGCTACGGAATGATGTCGCTCGGCGACTTCGTCGTCGACGACGCGTCGGCTTCGGTCGATGCGCTCAATCGAGTGAACGCGGCCCTCGGTGCGGGCGGCGCGCTCGCCGCGCCGGGAGCGCATCAGGACGGCGCGCTCGTCCTCGAGGTTCTCCGCGGTGCGTTCGGGTTGGCCGAGGCGGTCGGGACGACGCTCACGAACACGTTCGGTGTCGCCGGCTCCCGGACCTTTCGTACGGGCGCCCAGCCCGCATCGAGCCTCGTCCTCACGGCCCACGACTACCCGGTCTGGTCAGTGACGAGCAGCGGCGGCCCGGTGGCGACGACGCTCGATCAGGTCCTCGGCACGCGCGGCGCCCTCGTCGATCCCGGCGCCGCTCGCTACTTCACGCGGATCGGGCCGCTCGCCTGGAACGCGACGTGGCCCAACAGCCCGGTCGGGACATCGGCGCGCGGCGCCTACGTCACGCCGGGGCAGGGTGCGGACTTCCCCGCGCCCGCGCCGCGTAGCGACGGCGCCGACGGGGGTACTCCGTCGGGCAGTCCGATCACCGGCGGCGGCAGTGCAGCGCCGGCGCGGATGGTCGACATGAACGCGTTCTATCGCCGGCTCCAGCGGGCGATGAACGACGGAGCGCCGCTCCCCTTTGGATGGATGGTGAGCTTCAGGGCCGTGGATCCGCAGGGGCGCTTCCACGTACGGACCGGCAGCGTGCGCCAATCGGAGTTCGGCGGACACGAGACACTCCTCACTGACTACGAGGCCGTCGACGTGCCGGGCTACGGCACGATCCCCGTGGGCTTTGCTGCGAACGAGGAGCAGAAGAGGGCCGCCCTCGAAGGCCGTGTCGCGTTCTTCCGGACGAAGAACTCCTGGGGCGCGAAGCCGTCTGGAATGGTCGAGGCCCTCGGAGGCTACAACGACATCGATGCGGACTACCTCGCGACGGCGATCACCGTCTGTCCTGACGGGCCCACGCCGGCGCTCGGCGACGCCGGTCTACCGGTCGGCTCGCCGCAGGTCTCTTCCTGTGCGATGTTCAACTCCCAGGTCATCGATGTCGCGCTCCCGCCTGGGTACTGACCTCGCTCGGCGACGGCGGCTACGTGGAACGGCCGCCGAGGAAGGTCGATAGACCGCCCGCTTCTCCAGCCGTCTCGGAGATCAGTGCTTGCTGTCGAGCGAGAGGCGCGTGACGGCACGGCCGCGCGCCGTGGCGATACCTGCGACCAGGTCGGCGAGCTTCCTTCCGTCGCGCACCTTCGGTAGGCGCTCGTAGGTGCCGTCCCAGAGCTCGAGCATCACGTCCTCCTCGTCGACGACGACGCGATCGATCTGCGCCCAGGTCCACCGCTTCACCTTCGGGAAGCCGGCGATGAGGAAGCGGGCCTCGATGGCGTCACGGGTGACGATGACGCCGCGGAGGGCCGTCTTGACGACGTTGCCGAGCGCCGCGAACGCGATGATGAAGGCGAGCGGACCCGAGCCGAACACGCGGCTGCGATCACCCTCGACGACCCAGATGTAGAGCCGTGAGTTGCTCGAGCCGTTGTAAGCCGTGAGCACCGTCAGCGCGATCACCGCCGCGAAGGCGAGGAACACGTAGCCCGGGATACGCGTCTGGAAGGGGACACCGAACGCGAAGCGGTCCTTCTTCTCCGGGTCGAAGGCCATCTCGAACTTCGCGACCGTCCCGTTCACCTCGGTGATCGAAGGACGGTCACCTTCGTCGACGTCGGCGATGACGTCCGGGGCGACATGCGGCGGTGCGGGGCTCGGTGTACGCGGCTGGGTCACGAGCATCTCTCCATCAACACGCCGGAACCTGCCGAGCTTGGCTGCCCCCTCAGTCTAGCCTTTCCTGCACGCGTTTGTACTCGCGCAAGGCGGCAATTTCGCCCTTCGACGGATTCATCACGAGCAGCCCGTGATCCGCGTCGACGAGCGCGACGTCACCGTCGGAGGCCCACCGGAAGAGGCCTTCGACGCCCACGATTGCAGGGACATCGAAGAGGCGAAGGAGCGTTCGTGTTCGCGGGCCGCCACCGCGGTCGGTGAGGGCAACGCCCACCGGGTGGGCACGCGCCGAGATCAGGAGGTCAAAGACGCTGAGGGCGTCGCCGACGAGGATCGCCTTCGTCGGGAGCTCGGCGCGCTTGTCGGTCACCGCGAGCATGACGAGCGCATCGCAGAGGTCCTCGACGTCGCGCGCGCGCTCTTCGAGGAAGGAGTCGCGTGAGATCGAAGCGGCCGTGCGCGTCACCTCGCGGGCGACGCGATTCAGCGCGTTGGGGATGCCGGTTCCGTCGAGGACCAGCTCGTCGGCGCGTTCACGGAAGCGCGCATCGCCGAGGATCTCCACGTACGTCGAGAGGAACGCGGCCTGATCGCCGAGACGGAGCGATCTCGCCCGATCGGCGAGCGCACGAATGGCCTTGTCGGCGACGTCGAACGCGCCACGAAGTAGCTTCCGGTCCTCGCGCACGTCCGCGTCCTCGCGCGTCTCGGTCGGGCGCGCGGCGGGCCTGCGGAGCGCGGCGATCGCGCCGATAGCTCGGCCTCCGACGAACGGACGGCCCGTGAGCGTCACCTTGCGTGTGCCGCCGCCGGCCTTGCGTGAGATCGGTCGCTCGCGACGCGAGTCGATGAGCTCGGCGTGGCGAATGCCGCCCGCGATGATGCCGCCAAGCGCCGCGAGGAGCTCGATGTCCCGATCTTCGAAGCTGTCTCGTGCCCGCTGGATCACGAGCGCTCCGACGGGGCCGGCCCTGCCGCGCACCGGCACCGCGAGGAAGACCGGATACCGCTCCTCGCCGAGGACCTCGAAGTGCTTGTAGGCCGAGTCCTCCGGCGCGTGCTCGCTCGTGACCGGGCGCAGGTACTCGACGGCCTCGCCGGTCATACCCTCGCCGATGTGGAGGCGGACCTGGCCGATGGCCGTTGGCGAGAAACCCACGTTACCGCGCATGACGAGCTCGTGACCGTCTCCCTCGACGACGTACAGCGAGCAGACGTCCGCCCCGAACAGCTCGGCGATCCGGCGTGGCGCCTCGTCGAGGAGCGTGACGAGAGGCATCGGCTTCGCGGCAAACGCCACGAAATCAAGGACACCGTCGAGGCGCTTGTTGCCCCGCAAGTGAATCTTCGGTTTGGGCTCTTCGGACATCCTGGCGAAGGGAGTTTCGCGCGCGACGCGCGAGCGTGTCCAGGGCGGGTGACATGGCGTCGCTGCCCGAGTAAGGGAAAGACCGGAGTAACCGATGGCCCTCGACTTTCCTTCCACCGAGTGGGTGGCTGCCTACAAGGACGCCATCAACGCGAACCCCGACTACAAGAAGGCCGGCAAGGACTGGACTCACGGCGTCGTCGCCATGGTCGTCAAGGCCGAGCCCACCCTCGGGATTCCTCACGATCTTGCGATGTCGCTCGATGTCCACCAGGGCGAATGCCGTGGCTGCACGCTTTTGCCCGCGAGCGAGGCCGAGGCGGCTGCGCCGTTCGTGGTCGTGGCGAGCTATGCCCAGTGGAAGCAGATCATCAAGAAAGAGATCGATCCCACGAAGGCGCTCATGCAGGGCAAGCTCAAGCTGACCAAGGGCCACATGCCCACGATGGTCAAGCACGTGAATGCTTCGAAGCAGCTCGTCGAGTCGACGACGCGCGTTCCGACGAAGTTTCGCGACGAGTGACTGCGCGCTCCGGGTAGGCGGCTTGCAAGCACGCCGCGCCGACGGACGCCAGCCTCACGGCACGGCAGGACGTCGCATCGCGCTCTCGTGGGGCGTACCCGGAGACGGTGCTTGACCCGAACCGCTGCGTCCTTCGATAGTACGACCATGCCGACTTCCACTCCGCTCGTGCTCGTGGCCGATGACGAGCCGTCGATGCTCGAGCTCGTCGCACGGCACCTCCGCACGATGAACGCTCCCAAGCTCGAGGTCATCCAGGCCTCCGACGGCGAAGAAGCCTGGCGCCTCGCGCGTGAGCACTTGCCTGATCTGGTCGTGCTCGACGTCATGATGCCGGGGATGAGCGGCTGGGAGGTCTGCCGCAAGATCCGCGAGGACGTCGCGCTCGCTCACACGGGCGTCGTGATGCTCACGGGCATCGGCGAGAACCTGAACCAGATGACGAGCCCGCTCTACGGCGCGGACGCGTACATCGACAAGCCGTTCGAGTTCG
>JAYSXP010000542.1:0-9620 GCA_043717125.1 Polyangiaceae bacterium
GATCCGCGAGGTCAAGAAGCGCTACCCGAAGCACGTGATCATCGCGTCGCTGATGACCGAGACCAGGAACGACTGGAAGGTCCTCATCGAGAAATGCGATGACGCCGGGGTCGACGGCCTCGAGCTGAACGTCGGCTGCCCGCACGGCATGTGCGAGCGCGGCATGGGCTCGTCGGTTGGGCAGGAGCCGAAGCTGCTCCAGGAGATCACGAGCTGGACGAAGGAGTTTGCGAAGACGCCCGTCCTCGTGAAGCTCACACCCAACACGGGAGACATTCTCGAGCCGGGCCTCGCCGGCGTGGCGGGCGGCGCCGACGGCCTCTCGCTCATCAACACCATCAAGAGCATCATCGGGGTCGACCTCGACCTTCTCGTCCCGCTGCCGCGTGTCGGCAAGGCCTCGACCAACGGCGGGTACTGCGGCCCGGCCGTGAAGCCGATCGCGCTCCACATGGTCGCCGCGCTCGCGCGCGACCCCGGCATCAAGGTGCCGATCTCCGGCATCGGCGGGATCTCGACCTGGCGCGATGCCGCGGAGTTCATCGCGCTCGGCTCGACGAGCGTTCAGGTCTGCACGGCCGTCATGCACTACGGCTACCGGATCGTGGAGGACCTCATGGAGGGTCTCTCCGAGTACCTCGACTCCCACGGCATGAAGAGCGTGAACGAGCTGCGCGGTCGCGCGGTGCCTGGCTACCAGGAGTGGGGCGACCTCGATCTCAACTACAAGCTCGTCGCGAAGATCGACCCGAAGACCTGCATCGGCTGCCAGCTCTGCGTGACGGCCTGCAACGACGGCGCCCACCAGTGCATCTTCACGGGCCCGGACGACAAGCCGCGCCCGCCGCACGCGCACGCGATCGGGCCGGCGAAGGCGCCGCGTCCGCTCCCCCTCGGCAAGCTCGCAGGGGATCGCGTCCCGTGGATCGACGAGCCAGAGTGCGTGGGCTGCAACCTCTGTCAGCTCGTGTGCCCGGTCCCCGGCTGCATCACGATGGCCGAGGAGCGCAAAGGGCCGCCCGAGACGTGGAACGAACGCGTGGCGGCGGGGCGTGGCAAGGTCCCCGGCGGGATCCATGATCACGAGACCGGACACTAGAGGAACGCCGTGGGGGTCGCACCCAACCACATCCAGACGCTGCACGAGGGCGAAGAGCTCGTGCGGCGGATCCTCGACGCGGTGCCCGGCGGCGTCGTCCATGTGGCTCGAGACGGCTCGATTCGCAGCGCGAACCCGGATGCGCTCCGCATCCTCGGGATGCGGTTCGACGATCTCACGAAGCTCTTCATCTCCGATTACGACCCCGAGACCATTCGCGAGGATGGGACGCCCTTCCCCGCCGCCGAGTACCCGGTGGCGATCGTGCTCACGACCGGCAAGGCCGCAGGGCCGGTGACGCTCGGCGTTCGCAAGCCCTCCGGCGAGCTGTCGTGGGCGGTGTTCCGGGCCGAGCCCGTGCTCGACGCGAACGGTACTCTCGACGGCGCCGTCGTCACGTTCCTCGACATCACCGAGCGCAAGCAGATCGAGATCGAGCGCCAGCGCAGCGAGCAGAAGTGGCGTGTCCTCGCGGAGAACCTGCCGGACTTCGTCGTCATGGCGGACCGCGACGGACGCATCCGTTCGGTCAATCGCGTGCTCCCCCAGTTCGAGTTGGAGGCGGTGCTGAGTCGCACGGTCTTCGACTTCGTCGACCCGGCGATGGTCGACGAGTACCGGCGCAAGTACCAGAGCACGATCGATACCGCCTCGCCGACGCGTCTCGACGTGCGCGCGGAAGGGCCCGACGGCAAGTACGTCTGGTACGAGACCCAGCTCGTGCCGATCGTCGAGGCAGGCGAGGTGAAGAGCGTGCTCACGGTGTCCCGCGACGTGACCGAGCGACGCCAGATGCTCGCGAGCCTCGCCGAAAAGGAGCGCCTCTCCAGCGTGGGCATGCTCGCTGCGAGCGTCGCGCACGAGATCATGAATCCGCTGACGTACGTGCTCGCGAACCTCGACTTCGTCGTGGGCGAGCGGACCGACGACCCGGCGCGCAACGCGAAGGCGCTCGTCGAGGCGCGCGAGGGTGCACGCCGGATGCAGCAGATCGTCTGGGACCTGCGCGCACTGGGACGCGCCGGTGGTGAGGAGCTCTTCTATGTCGACCCGCGCACCGTGCTCGAAATCGCGTTGCGGCTCTCCGGCCCCGAGGTTGCCCGCACCGCGAGCGTGGTGCTCGAGCTCGACGAGGTTCCTTGCGTGCTCGCGAGCGAGTCGCGACTCTGTCAGGTGTTCATCAACCTACTGGTCAACGCGGCGCAGGCGATGGAGCATCGCGACGTCCTCGACCGCGAGATCCGCGTGAAGACGCGGCACGACGAGGTCGCGGGGCTCGTGGGTATCGACGTCGTGGACACGGGCGAGGGCATCTCCGAGGAGCGACGAGCGCGCATCTTCGAGCCGTTCTTCACGACGAAGGCCTCCGGCACGGGGCTCGGTCTGTCGATCTGCCGCGACATCGTCGAGCGGATGGGCGGACGCATCGACGTCGTCAGCACGGTAGGCAGGGGCACGACGTTCACCGTATGGCTGTCGACCACGCGCGAAGTCGACCGCCGCGCCGTCGCCGCGCCACACCTCTACGGCTGATCGAGGGGTCGGCACTTCGCGACCCACGCGGCGTGGATAGAACGCTGAAATGGTCCTTTCAGTGCCAGAGATCGAGAGCGAGCGGGGCGTCGAGCTCGTCCGAGCTCCACGAAGCCTCGCGGGCCCGATGGGCGGGTACCTGGCCGGTGGGCTGCAAGGGAGCCGCGGTGTTCGGCTTGTACGTCTGGCCAGCGCCCGGAAACGTTCCTGCGCGGACCTCCGCAACGTACGTGCGGAACGCGTCGACCGCGGCGTCACCGAGGTTGGCGAAGCGCTTGGCGAACTTCGGCTGATGGCCGCGCGAAAGGCCGAGCAGATCCGTGCAGACGAGGACCTGTCCGTCACATCCGGCACCCGCGCCGATCCCGATCGTCGGGATCGACAGGACGGCCGTCACCTGCTCCGCGAGATCGGGCGGGATCGCCTCGAGGACGACCGCGAATGCGCCTGCTTGCTCGAGCGCGATGGCGTCGGCAAGCACCTTCTCGGCGCCCTCGGCCCCCCTGCCCTGGACCTTGAAGCCGCCGAGCGCGTGCACGCTCTGAGGAGTGAGACCGATGTGCCCGACCACGGGAATGCCCGCGCGCACGATGCGATGCACGTGCTCCGCGACCTCTTGCCCGCCTTCGAGCTTCACGCTCTCGCAGGCCCCGTCCTTCATCAACTTGCCGGCGCTCTCGACCGCCTGCTGCGGCGAGACCTGGTAGCTCATGAACGGAAGATCGCCCACGAGGTGAGCGTGACCGAGGCCGCGCGCGACGGCGCGGCAGTGGTAGGCCATCTCGTCCATCGTGACGGGGATAGTCGTCGTGAGCCCCTGCACCACCATCCCGAGTGAATCTCCAACAAGCACCATATCGACCCCGGCCTCGTCGACGAGGCGAGCCATGGTGTAATCGTAGGCGGTGACCATCGCGATCTTCTCGCCCGCTCGCCTCAGCTTGCGTGCGCGAAGTTCCGGGACCGTGACCTTCTGGGGCGCGGATGAGCTGCTCGAGCCGTACATGTTCGCTGGTCGCGGCCTCGTTTCCGTGGTCCGCGCCTCTCTCCCTAAATCTCTAGCGCTAGGAGGTACTCGGGACAAGGACGGTTTCCCTGGTCGCGCCGTCACGCAGGATGGCATAGAAAGGAGCGCTCCTGGATGAGGCCTCCCGTACGCTTTCTGTCCCCGCTCGTGGTGTGTGTGCCGGCCCTTGTGCTCGGAGCGCTCGGCTGTGACCGCGCCCCGTCCGCCGACGGGCTCAAAGAGTGGACCGCCGCCGACCACGAGGGCGAGAAAAAGAGCGCAAAGCAGGGTCCGAAAGGCGACGGCGGCGGCGCTCCGCCGCTCGTGGATCTCACGTGGCGCAACCAGTGCCAATCGTGCCACGGTGCGAACGGTCACGGGGACGGTCCGCAGGGACCGATGGTAAAAGCGCAGGATCTGAGCCGCGAGGACTGGCAGGCGAAGATCAGCGACGCGGAGATCGCCACGGTCATTGCGAACGGCAAGGGCCGGATGCCCAAGTTCGAGCTCCCGGCGGAAGTCGTGAGCGGGCTCGTCGTCCGCGTGCGGTCTTTCCGTGGACACTGAAGGCGAGCATCCTTCTTCCGAGCCCCCTGCCCTCGCGGCGACGCCAGCCCGGCCCCGCAGGAAGGTGCTCCCCATTGTTTTCCTCGCCGTCGGCGTCCTGCTGGCGTCCTACCTGGGCTCGAAATCTCCGCGCGATCAGCACGTGAGCCTGGTCCTGGGCGCAGCCGCGCCGGAGGTCACGCAGCTCGAGATCCAGTACGAGGCCGCCGACGGCGACCTCGCACGCGCAGCACGAATGACCTTCGGGTCAGGCGGGGCGCCCAGGGTCGTCTCGCACGCGCCGCAGCTGGCGGACGGAGATTACCGGCTGCGGATCGACCTCGACACAGCACGACAAGGTCGCCGATCGGTCGAAAGGCGAGTTACCCTCGGGGGCGGGACCACCCAAGTGGACCTCGCCCCCATCCTGGCCGCGCCCTCTCGTACTTCACCCGCCCCGACCCTACCGTGATCGATCCCAACGAAAAAGACAGCTCCCTCGTGGAGGACGGCGCCTCAGGCCCCCCCACGAAGGCCGCGCCCGAGGGCGCCTCGCCTTCCGTCCGCCATCCGCGGCGCGAGACGATGGGAATGCCGACGCAGGAGATCTCGACCCGCGCGGCGGCCTCGATCCTCGGCGCGCCTTCCGGCGTGCAAGCGATTGTCCTCAGTGGCACGCACAAGGGCACGTCGAAGATCGTCGGCGGGCGTCTGACCATCGGCAAGGCCACCGACAACGACCTGGTTCTCACCGACGACACCGTCTCGCGCCACCATTGCGAGATCGTCCGCGCACCGGACGGCCTCCACGTCCGCGATCTCGACTCGACCAACGGCACGAAGATCGACAACACGCGCATCCGCGAGGCGATGGTCCAGCCGGGCAGCGTCCTCAAGGTCGGTGAGGTCGACATCCAGTTCAAGCCGACCGTTCATCGCGTCGAGGTCCTCCCGAGCGACAAGCACAACTTCGGTCTTGCGATCGGGCAGAGCCTCGCGATGCGCACGATTTTCGGCGTACTCGAGCGCATCGCGCCGACGGATGCGACGGTCCTTCTCGAGGGCGAGACGGGTACCGGCAAGGACGTCCTCGCGCGTGCCATCTGGTCGGGCAGCCCGCGCGCGAACAAGCCCTTCCTCGTCGTCGATTGCGGCGCCGTCACGTATTCGCTCATCGAGAGCGAGCTGTTCGGTCACGAGCGCGGTGCGTTCACGGGCGCGGTCGCGACCCGCCAGGGCGCGTTCGAGCTCGCCGACGGCGGCACCGTATTTCTCGACGAGATCGGCGAGCTCCCGCTCGACGTGCAACCGAAGCTCCTGCGCGTGCTCGAGACCCGTGAGTACCGGCGCGTTGGCGGCAACAAGACGCTCCACACCAACGTGCGCGTCATCGCTGCGACGAAGCGCGATCTCAACCGCGAGGTCGCGGGCGGCAAATTCCGCGAAGACCTCTATTTCCGCCTCGCCGTCGTGCCGGTCACGGTGCCGCCGCTGCGCGCGCGACGCGACGACATTCCCGCCATCGTCAATCACATGCTGAAGGCGGCCGGCGGAACGGACATGACCATTCCGCTGGAGACAATGCACGCCCTCGCGGCGCACGATTGGCCGGGCAACGTCCGCGAGCTCCGCAACGTGCTCGAGCGCGCGATCTACATGTCCCAGGCGACCGGCTCGAAGGAGATCGGTGTCGTCACGCTGCCGACGGGCCACGCCGCCGCCGACGGCGCGTTCCACTTCGAGCCCGAGAAGAGCTACCGGGAGACCCGCGCGAAGTACGACGGCGAGTTCGAACGTCGCTACGTCAAGTGGCTGCTGGGCCGCCACGCGGGCAACATCAGCGCGGCCGCTCGTGAGGCGAAGATGGACCGCAAGCACCTGCACGACATGGCGAAGAAGCACGGTCTGCGCGGCAACGAGTCCGACGACTCGTGAGCTGGAGCCCACACCTGCGGTAGCGAGTCGCGGCGAGTGACGGGGCGCTCGCATCTCTCGCTGCACGTCTTGAACACGGCGCCCGAGGGGACCAGACTCGCGATCGTGATGTCTCCCTCGAAGCGGAAGGTGCCGACGCTCCGCGATCGCGCGGCCGGCGTGCTGCTCCACGTGACGAGCCTGCCGGGGCCGCACGGCAACGGCGACCTCGGCGCAGAGGCGCATGCCTTCGCCGACCTCCTCGCTCGCACGGGCCAGCGTTGGTGGCAGATGCTCCCCGTCGGCCCCGCGGGCTATGGCGATTCGCCGTACAGCGCCGAGTCGGCGTTCGCGGGCAATCCGCTTCTCGTGGACCTCGATGCGCTCGGCGTACCGCTCGAGCAGGCACGGTTCTCGGACGATGCTGTCGACTACGCGGCGTCGGCAGCGTTCCGCCACAAGCATCTCCGGCGTGCCTTCCAGGCCGAAGCCTCGCGGCAGGCGCGCGAGCGTTCGAGCTACCGCGCGTTCGTCGAGCGCGAGGCGGCCTGGCTCGAGGACTACGCGCTCTTCGCCGCGCTCAAGCGTGCCCACGATCACGTCGCGTGGACCGGGTGGGCACCCGAGGTCCGCAAGCGCGTGCCTTCCGCGCTCGAGCGCGCTCGCAAGGAGCACGCCGAGGAGATCGCGTTCACCAAGTTCGTGCAGTGGAAGTTCGATGAGCAGTGGCGTGCTCTGCGTGCAGCATGCACGCAACTCGGCGTTGGCCTGATCGGGGATCTTCCCATCTTCGTCGCGCACGACAGCGCCGACGTGTGGCAGCACCCGGAGCTCTGGAAGCTCGACGACGACGGCATGAGCACGTGCGTCGCCGGCGTCCCGCCCGACTACTTCAGCAAGACCGGCCAGCGGTGGGGCAACCCGCTCTATCGCTGGGCGAAGCTGAGGAAGGACGGCTACGCGTGGTGGGTCGATCGCGTGCGCGCCTGCCTCGAGCGCTTCGACGCCGTCCGGCTCGACCACTTCATCGGCTTCACGCGCTACTGGGAGGTGCCCGCCCACGAGAGTACCGCGATGAACGGTCGATGGATGAAGGGCCCCGGCCGCGCCCTCTTCGACACCGTGAAGCGCCAGCTCGGACGGACGCAGCTGCCGTTCATCGCCGAAGATCTCGGGGCGGTCACGCCGGCGGTGACGCGCCTGCGCCGAGCGCTCGGCCTCCCCGGGATGCGGATCCTCCAGTTCGCCTTCGGCGACGACTCGCAGGCCGACGGCTTTCTCCCGCACAACCACACGGCACGCACGGCCGTATACACGGGCACCCATGACAACGACACGATCGCAGGCTGGTTCTACGACGCCGGCGGTGGCGTCGGGAGCGAGCGCTCCGCACTCCAGGCGAGCGAGGAGCGCCGCGCCACCCTCGCGTATCTTGGGCGAACGTCGGCCGCCGACCACGGCCTCGAGATCCACTGGGAGATGATCCGCCTCGCCATGGGCAGTGTCGCGCGCATCGCGATCGTCCCCGTGCAGGATCTCCTGGGGCTCGGCAGCGCGGCACGAATGAACCGACCCGGGCATGCGGGAGGCAACTGGCGCTGGCGCCTCGCGCCGGGGGCGATCACACCCGCGCTCGAGGCCCGGCTCCTCAGCTGTAGCCGGACCTACGGGAGGACTCCGTGACACACCCGCGCGCCCGGCCGCCCCGCGTCAGCGATGACGCCGACCCGCTCTGGTACAAGGACGCGGTCATCTACGAGGTGCGAACGCGTTCGTACTTCGACTCGAATGGAGATGGCGTGGGCGACCTGAAGGGGCTTGCCATGAAGCTCGACTACCTCGCCGACCTCGGCGTGACGGCGCTGTGGCTGCTTCCGCACTATCCCTCCCCGGGTCGCGACGACGGCTATGACATCGCCGACTACACCGACATTCACGCGGACATCGGAACGCTCGAGGACTTCGACGAGCTCGTCGCCGAGGCGCATCGCAGGAACATACGCGTCATCACCGAGCTGGTCCTGAATCACACATCGGACCAGCATCCGTGGTTCCAGCGCGCGCGCCGAGCGCCGGCCGGGTCGCCCGAGCGCGACTTTTACGTGTGGAGCGAGAGCCCCGATCGTTACAAGGAGGCGCGGATCATCTTCCGCGACTTCGAGCCGTCGAACTGGTCGTGGGATCCGGTCGCAAAGGCCTACTTCTGGCATCGTTTCTTCGCGCACCAGCCGGACCTGAATTTCGAGAACCCGGCCGTCCACGAGGCGATGCTCGGCGTCGTCGATTTCTGGATGGCCCGCGGGGTCGACGGGCTCCGGCTCGACGCCGTCCCCTACCTCTACGAGGCGGAGGGTACGAACTGCGAGAACCTTCCGCAGACGCACGCGTACCTGAAGGCACTACGCAAGCACGTCGACACGAAGTTCCCCGGGCGCATGCTCCTCGCGGAGGCGAACCAGTGGCCCGAGGACGCCGCACGATATTTCGGCGACGGCGACGAGTGCCACATGAACTTTCACTTCCCGATCATGCCGCGCCTCTTCATGTCGATTCACATGGAGGACCGGTTCCCCATCATCGACATCTTGCGGCAGACGCCCGAGCTGCATCCGTCGTGCCAGTGGGCGATGTTCCTCCGCAACCACGACGAGCTCACGCTCGAGATGGTGACCGACGACGAGCGCGACTACATGTATCGCGCATATGCGAACGAGTCGCAGGCGCGAATCAACCTCGGCATCCGTCGCCGGCTCGCGCCGCTCGTCGGCAACGACCGCCGAAAGATGGAGCTCTTGAATGGGCTTTTGTTTTCGATGCCCGGCACGCCGGTTCTCTATTACGGCGACGAGATCGGGATGGGCGACAACGTCTACCTCGGCGACCGCAACGGCGTTCGCACGCCGATGCAGTGGAGCACCGACCGCAACGCGGGCTTCTCGCGGGCCAATCCGCAGCGGATGATCCTGCCGATCATCATCGACCCCGAATACCACTACGAGGCGCTCAACGTCGAAGCGCAGCAGTCGAATCCGAACTCGCTGCTCTGGTGGACGAAGCGCCTGATCGCCCTCCGAAAGCGCTTCCGGGCCTTCGGGCGCGGCTCGGTGGAGTTCCTCCATCCGTCGAACCCGCGCGTGCTCGCCTTCGTGCGCCGTTTCGAGGACGAGATCATCCTCGTGGTCGCGAACCTGTCGCGACACGTGCAGTACGTCGAGCTCGACCTGGCCACCATGAAGGGAATGATCCCCATCGAGCTGATGGGTCGCACCAAGCTCCCGGTGATCGGCGATCGGCCTTACCTGCTCACCCTCGGCGGGCACGATTTTTACTGGTTCAGCATCGAGGCCTCGCGCCACGTGAGCCTGGAGCAGCGCCTGAGCGATCTCGCGCCCGCGCCGATCGTCTGCACCAGCGCGGACGCGCTGCTCTTCGGCGCCGAGCGCCCACGCCTCGAGGAGGTGCTCCCCGCTTATCTCGCCGCGCGGCAATGGACGACCGGCACGGTCGCCGGCGCGCAGATCA
>JAYSXP010000543.1:0-3296 GCA_043717125.1 Polyangiaceae bacterium
TGCCGATGACCGAGCGCGTCATGGGCGGTCACCCGTTCTGAGCCTGCTACGATCGTCGCGTGCAGCCCCGTCGCTCGCTCCCCGTCGCCGCCGTCATCGCGGTCGCGGGTGCATTGGGTGCAGGCTGCACGTTCTTGATCGGTTTCGACGACGTCACCGTCGCGGGTGACGCCGGGTTCGACGAGCAGACGCCCGTAGTTCCCCCTCCCGACGTACGCGTCGACGTCCACCCTGCTCCCGACTCCGGCGCGGACGTGGGAGCGGACACGAGCGACGCACTCGCGAACCCCGACGCGTGCAAGGGCAAGCTCGATGGGAAGTACTGCGGCGGCGACACGATCGTCTGGCCCGGTGACAAGGACGACCTCATCACCTGCAAGGTCAACGTCGTCTCGAACGTCAGGCTCTGCACGATCGGAGTGGGCTGCATCCGGATGCTCAACGGCTACCCCGACCAGTGCGACGAATGCGCGTCGAAGGTCGACGGCACGTACTGCGGACGCGACATGACCGGGTGGGAGGCGAAGAACGCCGACACGCGCGTGCGCTGCCAGAACAAGGCGGAGGTCGGGCTCCTCCTCTGCGCGAACGGTTGCGCGTCGAACGGCGCGGTCGCGGCCTGCAAGTAAGCGCGATCCGGGCGAAATAACGCCGAGAACAGCTCGTATTCATGCGACCATGGCCGACATGGAAGGCGAAGGCCGCGCGCCGAAGTCGCCGCAAGGTGGCATCGCGAAGCCGAATCCCCGCGAGGACGCCGCCACCGCGCGTGGCGTCCGCCCGACGATCGAGTCGATCGAGTCGATCGACCTCGAGGACGTCGAGGTCGAGGCGATTCCGGCGAGCGTCGAGGACGTCACGGACGGCATCGACATCGAGTTCGACGACGGCGAGCGAGGCTCGGTCGACAAGCTCCTGGCGATGACCGGAGAGAACTGGTCGATCGATGCCCAGCGCGAGACCTTGAAGGAGGCTGCAAAGGACAAGACGCCCGAGAAGAGAAGCAGCGAAGCGCCCTCGAGCGCCAAACCGGCTCTCTCGATCCCCACGCCTTACGACTTCGGGGCGGCGGACCTCGTGACGGACATGCCGGGGATTTCGCCGTCGCCCTCGCAAGCTTCCGTGCAGGCGACGACGCGGTCCATACCGCCGCCGCTGCCTGGTGCTGCGAGTACGAGTGCGAGCGTCATGCCGCCGTCGCTGCCCGGGGCAAAGCCCCCGGTGCGCAGCGTCCCGCCGCCCCCGCTACCCGCGCGCGATCGCAGCGAGGACACCGGCTCGCTCCGGCCGCCGGCGATGCCGTCGAATCGCCCGCCACCGAGCGGCGCGACGTCGGCGGCCTCGCCCTCGCGCAGGCCGCCGCAGCCGCCCCTCCAACCACCGGCGGCCCAGCCCCCGCCCCCCCGCGATCCGACGGGCGGCGCGATCAAGCCGCCGGTTCAGGCCGCGGTCCGCACGCCGGAGACGTCACACGAGGGCGCAGCGCTCGTCGAGCTCATCAGGACGCGCATCGAACGGCTCGAGGCGACCGACGACACCGTCGGTCTGTCGCGCGCGCACGTCGAGCTCGCGATCGTCCACGAGACGATCGCCGACGACACCATGGTCAACGCCGCTGCCGAGGCGGCGCTCAAGGTCGATCACGACATGGCGGCGGCGCACGCGATCCTGCGCCGGCGTATCCATTCGCGCACGCAGCTCGTTCCGATGCTGCGTCACCTCGAACGCGAGCTCGCCGTCGCGTCGAGCGAGTCGGCCGCCGTCGAGCTGCTCGCCGAGAAGGCGCGCCTCCTCCAGGCCGGCGACCGCGTCGACGACGCACGCGAGGCCTGGGAGCTCACCCTCGGACGCGCCCCGCACCACGCTGCGGCGCTGAAGGGCCTCGAGTCGGACCTCGTCCGCCGCGCGTTCGCCGAAGGCGCCGACGAGGACGCCTGGGAAGACCTCGTCGCCCACCTCGGACGCATGTCCGACGCGTTCGCCTCACAGCCGAACCTCGCGGGCTGGCTCCACGTCGAACGGGCACGGATCCTCGAGCTTCGCCTCGGTCGGATCGACGCTGCACGCGGCGCCTACGAGCGCGCCTTGCGCCTCGACGGAAGCGTGGGCCCCATCCGCGATGCGTTCACGATGCATGCGGCTGCCCATCACGACTCGGCGCGGCTCGCGACGCTGCTTGCCGACGAGGCGCGGCTCGAGCCAACGTCGAGCCGCTGCGCAAGGCTCGAGCTCGACGCGGCGTGTATCACGCATACGCTCCTCGGTGACGACGCGCGCGCGATCGATCTGCTCGAGCGCGCAGCCGCTCGCGCGCCGACCACCCCCTCGGTCGACCGACGCGCGCTCGACGAGCTCGTACGCCTCTACGAGGCCTCCGCGCAGTGGCCCGAAGCGGCACGCTCGCGCCGAATGCGCCTTCGTTTCTTCACCGACGCGACCGCGCTCGTCTACGAGCTACGCCGCCTCTCGAGCATCGAGGAGCGCCTCGGGAACATGGAGGCGGCGATCGGCGACATCGAGCGCGCGCTCTCCCTGGACGACGAGGACCACACGCTCGTCGAAGAGCTCGACCGGCTCCTGAGCGCCGCAGGCAAGGACGACGAGCGCATTGCGCTCTGGCACAACGAGGCGCAGCGCACCGAGGACAACACGAAGCGCGCGCGCTCGCTCGGCCGCGCCGCTCAGCTCGCCGAAGGGCTCGGCCGTCACGACGACGCGCTCCGCCACCTCCGCGCAGCCTGGGTCGCCGCGCCCGGCGACTCGGAGATCCTCGATCAGCTCTCGCGGCTCATGTCGCCCGCGCCCTCGGAGACGTTCGACCGCGAGGTGCGCGCGCTCATCGAGCTCTACTCGCAGGCCGCGCAGTCGACCCGCGACGACGGGCGCCGCGTCGCGTACCTCGAGAAGGTCGCCATGCTCTGGGAGGAGCTCGTCGGCGATCCGTTGCGCGCCGCGCGGACGTACGAGGAGATCCTCCGCATCGAACCGGGGCGCCGCGGCGCCGTGCTCGGTCTCGAGCGCACCGCTGGGCGCGTCGGCGATGACCGCTCGCTCTCGAAGGCGCTCGTCGAGGAGGCCAAGCTCGCCGACGACGGCGCCTCGGTGCTCGCACTGCGTGTCCGCTCGGCTCAGGTGCTCGCGCGTGTCGACCCGCCGCGCGCCGTCGCGCTCGTGCTGGAGGTGCTCGAGCAGGATCCGCAGCACGTCGGCGCGCGCGCCCTCGAGACGCGCCTCCAGGAGGAAGCCGGCCGCTGGGAGCTGGCTGCCGCGTCGATCCGCGCGCGCGTCGACATCGC
>JAYSXP010000544.1:0-3293 GCA_043717125.1 Polyangiaceae bacterium
GGCAACGACCGCGGTGGTCGTCGGCTCGCCGATCTCGAGGAGGCACGACTCGAGCGCGAGGTTCAGCTCGAGCGCCGTCGCGAAGCGTCCCTCGGGCTCGTAGGCCAGGGCTCGGTCGATGACGGCGCAGATCGCGTCCGGCACGTCGCGCGGAAGGGGAGCGTAGCCCTGGCCGCTCGTGAGCTTGTGGAGCGTGGCGACCTCGTTCGGCCCGTCGTACGGCGCGACGCCGGCGAAGAGCTCGTAGAGGATCGCGCCCAGCGCCCAGACGTCCGCGCGACGGTCGACCGCGCGGCCGAGCGCCTGCTCCGGCGCCATGTAGCGGATCTTGCCCTTGAGCTGACCCGCGCTCGTGTCCTGCGAAACGCGGTCACGGGCCTTCGCGACGCCGAAATCGATGAGCACCGTCGAGCCCGCGTTCGAGATCAGGATGTTCTGGGGGGAGACGTCACGATGGACGACACCCAGGTGGGTACCGTCGCGCTCCTGGAGAATGTGCGCTGCGTGGAGGCCCGCGGCGGCGTCCGCGCAGACGCGCAGCGCGATACCCGCAGGAATGCGCTGCTTCTTCTGCTCGGCGGCGCGCGCGACCTTCGACAGCGAATCGCCGTCGACCCATTCCATGACGATGAACGTGCTCTCCTCGTGCTCGCCCACATCGAGGATGCGTGCAACGTTGACATGCTCGATCCGCGAGGCGATACGCGCCTCGTCGAGGAACATCTCCTGGAAGCGAGGATCCTGCGAGTACTGCGGCAGGATCATCTTCACGACGACGAGACGCTCGAATCCCTTTCGGCCGCCGAAACGGGCGAGCCACACCGAGGCCATGCCGCCGTACGCCAGCGGGCACAGCAACTCGTACCGGTCGAGACGATGACCAGGCTGGAGCTGAGCAGGATCCATCCCTGGTAAAGCATATCGTGCTCGCGCCCGGCGATGCGAGAAGAACGCGCCAGCCTACGTGTGGGCCGAGGTGCCGAAGGCGCTCAGCGCCGGGGGATCAGGATGGCCTGCACCCGGTCGGCCGGGAGGGCGGCGGCTCGCTCGCGCAGGCGGGCGAGGAGGCCGGCGCGATCGGGCGGGGCCGCGACCGGAGCGCGCGCGTCGGATCGCAAGGCGGGGACGCGCGCAAGCTCTGCGTTCACGGGCTCCGGCTCCGGCTCCGGCCGGGAAGGGGGCTCGGTGTTCGCGTGGGTGTCGACCCGGACCGGCGCGACCTCGCCCGGGATCGACGTGACCGCATCGTTCTCGGACTCGGCGTTCGCATCGTCGGGCTCGGGCACCGATTCCGGCAGCACTTCCATCCGCTGCTGCGATTCCGGGATCGGGTCGGGCTCGGTGACGGGAACCGGGGGAGGCGTGAGGCCCATCGGTCGCGCGCTGCCCGTACGTCGCGCATTCGCACGCGCCGTGGCGTTGGCCTTCTCGCGTGCGCTCGCCCGCGCGCTCGCGACCGCGGCCTCCTGATCGGCGTTGGGGTTCGCGTTCGACTCGAGCTCCTGCAGCGCCATCCTCGCCAATGCGGCCGAGGGCGCCGGCGTCGCCGCAGTGAGCGCGTCCGCGACGGGGCTGTCGGCGATCGGCGGAGCAGGCCGCGAAGGCGCGCCCTCTCCTGCCGCGCGCGACTCGCGGAGCGCAGTCGCGCGATCGACGACCGATTTCGACTTCGGGTCGAGCCGCGTGAACCTGAGCGAGAGCCCGGGCTGTCCGCGGAAGGCATTCTCCTTGTGAGCCAGCACGCGCCCTTCGCCGCGGAGGACCGTCTCGCCGTTGGCGAGCGTCACCTCGAAGCGGAGGATCACGCCGGTCGGGCGTGGATGCGCACCGATGAGCACGACGCTCGTCTTGCCGAGCGTCTCGAGCTCGTTCGCGAAGAGCTCTGCCTCCGTGTCGTAAGGACGGACGATGCGGATGGCGACGGGCGCACGCGTGTTCTCGGCCACGGGCCGATGCTACCGCAGAATCGCGGTGAAACGGCGCGCCTTCCGGCGCTCTTCCGCGCATGGTAATTCGCGCTTCATGGCAGCACGCACGGCGCTCCCCCGACGCATTCTGATCGTGGGCGGCGGCGCACGCGAGCACGCCCTTGCCGCCGCCCTTCACGAGCACGATCTGGTGATCGCCCCGGGCAATGGCGGCACGGCGCGTCTCGGACGGAACGTGGAGGTTGCCGTCACCGATGTCGCGGGTCTCGTCGCGCTGGCGGAGCGTGAACGGGTCGATCTGGTGGTGAT
Source organism: Polyangiaceae bacterium (assembly GCA_043717125.1). GTDB lineage: Bacteria > Myxococcota_A > Polyangia > Polyangiales > Polyangiaceae > Labilithrix. Next base: position 2,238 of record JAYSXP010000544.1, read on the forward strand.
CGGTCCCGAGGCCCCGCTCACGCTCGGCCTCGTCGATGCGCTCGAGGAGCGCTCGATCCCGGCCTTCGGTCCGTCGCGCGCCGCCGCGCGCCTCGAGGGCTCAAAGGCGTTCATGAAGGAATTCCTCCGTCGCCACGACATCCCGACGGCGGCCTTCGCAGTCTTCGACGACGCGGAGGTGGCCAAGGCGCACGTGCGCGCCGCGGGCCGCCCGCTCGTCGTCAAGGCCGACGGTCTCTGCGCGGGCAAGGGCGTGGTCGTCTCGTCCTCGGCCGAGGAGGCGCTCGAGGCGATCGATCGCATGATGGTCGCGCGCGAGTTCGGTGACGCGGGCGCTACTGTCGTCATCGAGGAGCTCCTCCCCGGCGACGAGGCGAGCTTTCATGTCGTGTGTGACGGCGCGCGCGCGATCGCGCTCGTGTCCGCGCAGGATCACAAGCGCGTCTTCGACGGCGATGCAGGCCCGAACACCGGCGGGATGGGTGCGTACGCGCCGGCGCCGATCGTCACGGAGGCCGTGCACGCCGAGGTCATGCGCGCCGTCGTCGAGCCGACGCTGCGCGGCATGGCCGCCGAGGGGACGCCGTTCCGCGGCGTGCTCTTCGTGGGGCTCATGATCGAGCGAGGCACGCCGCGCGTGCTCGAGTTCAACGTGCGCTTCGGCGACCCGGAGACGACCGTGCTCGTTCCGCTGCTCGACGGCGACTGGCTGGAGCTGCTGGACGGCGCGGCACGCGGCGACCTCTCGCGCTTCACCGCGGGGATTAAGCCCGGTGCCGCGCTCGCCGTCGTGATGGCCGCGGAGCACTACCCGGCGAAGCCCACCACGGGCGATCGCATCGAGGGTCTCGACCGCGCGATCCCCGAGGGCGCCTTCGTCTTGCACGCGGGGACGAGGGTGGAGGGGGACGCGGTGGTCACGTCGGGGGGACGCGTGCTCACCGTGGGCGCGTACGCGACGACGCTCGCGGCGGCGCGCACGCTGGCCTACGAGGCCGTGTCAGGCATCACGTGGCGCGGCGAGCATCATCGCGCCGACATCGGCCATCGCGCGCT
>JAYSXP010000545.1:0-9592 GCA_043717125.1 Polyangiaceae bacterium
GCGAGTCGCGCGACCGTCCGAGCGCGTCGCGCGCGCCGCGGCCGCCCAGGCGGAGTCCGACGTGGTGCTCGTCCAGCAGGCCCTCGCAGGTGACCCGACGAGCAAGGAGCACCTGTACAAAAAGCACGTCGAGTACATCGCCGGGATGTGTGCACGCCTGCTGCGATCCGTCGAAGCTGCCGAGGACGTCGTCCAGGACGCGTTCGCCATCGCGTTCGAGCAGCTCTCGGCTCTCCGTGAACCGGCGTCCTTCCGGCCGTGGCTCGCCTCGATCGCCGTGAGCCAGGTTCGCCGGCGCCTGTCGCGTCAGCGCGTGCTGCGCTTTCTCGGACTCGATCGTTCGATCGACGAGGCACCGCTCGACGAGCTCGTGCGCGATGACACCTCCGCGGAGGTCCGGTCCGAGCTGGCCGCCCTGGATCTCGTGCTCCGGCAGGTCCCTCCGAACCACCGCATCGCGTGGATGCTCCGGTACGTCGAGGACGAGTCGCTCGAGGACGTCGCTACAAGTTGCGGATGCTCGCTCGCGACGGTGAAGCGATGGATCGCGGCCGCTGACGCCCGCGTGCAAGCCTACGTCCTCATCACGAAGGAGGGCGTGCGATGAGCCGCCTCGAGACACCCTTGAAGGACGTCCTCCGGAACGTCACGACCGAGGCGTCCGTCGCTCGCATGTGGAACCGCATCGAGGCGCGCGGGCGGGTCGGGACGCGCACTCCGCTCCGAGGCTTCGCGTCCGCACACCGGCTCGCGCTGGCGGCGGCTCTCCTGCTGCTCGTCGCCGGCGTGCTCGCGCAGAGCCGAAGCGAGCCGCTCTCCTCGGTATCGGCACCCGCGCCCGTGGGGCCCCTCGCGCTGGCGAATGGCTCGCCGTTGAGCATCGCCCCCGCCCGCGTGCACGCGCCGCCGCTGGCGTTGAGCGATGGGTCGACGCTCGTGCTGGAGGAGGGCGCCGCGATCGAGGCGATCGAGAATTCGGCGACCGTCGTCCGTCTGAGGCAATCGCGCGGCAATGTCCTCTACGACATCAAGCCCGGAGGGCCACGTCGCTGGACGATCGAGTACGGCATCGTGACGGTCGAGGTGATCGGAACGAGTTTCCGGCTGGAACATGCGGGGCCCCTGCTGCGCGTCGAAGTGATGCGTGGGACTGTGCTCGTCCGAGGCGATGGCGTGCCCGGCCGCGCCGCGCAGCTGAACGCTGGAATGAAGCTCGAGATCGCGGACCCTCCCTCGTCGCAGCCGAGTGTGCCGGCGCCGGCGGACCCGCCGCCAGCTCCCACCTCGCAGTTCCCGAGCACGAGCTCCGGACCGCGTCCCGACGTCGCCGCTTGGCGTGAGCTCGCGAGGCGAGGTGAAAACGAAGAGGCCTACGCCGCGCTCGGCTCTGCGGGCGTCGCGCGTGCGGCGCGCTCGGCGTCGGTCGACGATCTGTTGACACTGGCGGACGTAGCTCGTCTGTCGGGCCATCCGGCGGACGCCGTGGGGCCGCTCGAGCGTCTCGTGACCGAGCACCCCGCCGATTCGCGCACGTCGCTCGCGGCGTTCACGCTCGGCCGAGTTCATCTGGATTCCCTGCACGCACCCGCCGCCGCCGTCCGTGCTTTCGAGAAGGCGATCGCGCTTGGCATTCCCGGGGGTCTTGCGGAGGACGCGTACGCGCATCTCGTCGAGGCGCGCGCCAAGGCGGGCGATGAAGCGGGCGCGAAGGCCGCGTTCGCCGAGTACGTGAGACGATTTCCAAAGGGCGCGCGGAGAGCCGAGCTGGGTCGCTTGGTCGGCGTCACGACGGATCCGGAGCGGTGAAGTGGTGGTCAGCGGGCCTCGCCGTGTCGGCGCTCGCCGCCGGATGGGGCTCGGTCGCGCAGGCAGAAGGACCTGAGGGTGGACCGCCGGAGAGCATCTCGGTGATCTCGGTGACCCCCTCGACTTGTGGTGACCTACCCTGGACGGGCGCCGCGTGGACAGAGCTCTTGCGCGTCGAGCTCGCGGCCGATGGGACCCGTGTTCACGTGGCTCGCGCGAACGACCCGGCGAAAGCCGGCGCACCACGCATGCGTCTCGAGCCTGAGGCGTGCGACGAGTCCGCGCGCTCTGCGACGCTGACCCTCGAACTGGGAACGGACCGAATCGAACGCGCAGTCGATCTCGCGCAGGTCGAGTCGCGGACACGCGCACGCGTCCTCGCGCTCGCCGCGGTGGAGCTCATTCACGCGAGCCGCGCACGGCTCGCCATGGAGGCCGCGAACGCGCCCGCGCAGGAGGAGCCTCACCTTCCGACCAGACTCGTCGCGATGGGGCTGCCCGATCACGAGCCCGAGCCTCGGCGGGTGCACCCGTTCGGCCTGTTCGCCGCGGGCGACGGCCGCGTCTTCGTCGAGGGCGGTGCCGCGCTCCTTGGCGCTCGGGTTGGTGCTCGCGTTCCGCTCCTCGGGTGGTCGGCGCTCGTCATCGACGGTGGCTTTCTCCTGGGAGCCGCGCGCGATCCTCTCGGCGACGTGGATGCGGCGCTTGCATCCGTGGGGCTCGGCGCGCTCGCGATGGGAGGGAGCGACCGCGTCTCCTTGGGTGTCGGTCCACGGATCGAGGTGGGGCTGGCTTCGTTCACCGGTCACGCGTTCGCGCCCACGACCGCCGCGGCGTCCGTCGCGTCGCCGCTCGTCGTCCTCTCCGTGTCGGGTCTGGCGTCGCTCCGTATCGCCGGCGCGTGGTCGGGTCTCATCGGTCTCGACGCCGGCTCGACCCTCTACAGTTACGGAGCCCGCGCGGACGGGCGAAAGGTGTCCGACTTCGCTGGCCCGATGGTCGGGCTGAGGCTCGGACTGATGTGGAACGCTCGGTAGTGCGACGTCGAACGGTGGAACATCATCGCGTCGACGCAGAGGCAGCGCTGCGCTGGAGCTCGCGCTCGGCGATGTCGAGCGGCACCTCGCCAAGCTCGGACCAGGCGCGCGCGCGTGCGCCCGGGTCACCGGTGGCGTAAAGCACGTCGGCCGCGAGGCCTCCGCCGATCGCAGCCGTGGGCCGCGCGAGCGCGATCCTCTCCCATCGCGCCGCGACGTCGGGACCGGGGCGCGAGAGCGGCCGGTGCTTGCCCGTCGCTTCTGCGATCGTCGCCATGCCGCGCGCGACGTCGAGCGCCCATTGCGCGACGATCACGTGATCGTGCATCGCGACCAGCGTGTGCGCGCGCGACGCGTCGTCGGTCGCGGCAACCGCGCCCTGTCGAAGCCGACAAGCCACCGCCCGCTCTGGTGACGGTGCCATCGAGCGCGCGCGCGAACCGGGAACCGCGACGGCACACGGACCGCCCGCGAACACCAGCGGCGCCGCGTGTGCGGCCAGTGCGTCCGCGTCGAGGTGCGCTTCTTCGGCGGCGCGCGTCGCGGCGGCACGGAGCGCGCGCTCTGCGTCGTCGAGCCTGCGCTCGAGAAGCTCAGGAGTGGACGCATAGCCGAGGTGCGTCTGCAGGCGACGGCTCACGGAGCTCCAGTCCGATGTGGCGACTGCCGCAGGCCGCGTCGCCAGGCCCTCGAGCAGCTCGCGCAGCTTCACGAGCTCCGCGGTCGAGCGCACGAGCCCCGATGACTCCGCGACGTGCTCGAGGGCGTCGAGCGCGTCGTCGAGCTCTCGCGCGCGAACGACGTCGAGCGCTCCCGCAGCACGTGCCGCTCCGGAGACCGACGCGCTCACCTCGCGCAGACGTCGGGCGAGCCAGCGATCGCGCTCCGCCGCGTGCTGCTGTGACGCGGGAGCCTGCCAGGTCTCGACGACGGCGCGGACCAGCGCGCTCGCCGAGCGCGGCAGCGCACGCTCCTCGTCGAGGCGCGAGACCTCCTCTTCGACGAGCCGCGCGAGCAGCTCTCTTTCGAGGGCTGGAGCGGAGAGCACCCCGCCGGCGCCTGCGGGAAGGTCGGCGGGGGCGGTCGCGAGCGTCGCCTTGACCGAGGTAAGCCCACGCGCGCGCGCCTCGAAGGAGAATGGATCGATCGATCCGTCGATCACGGCAAGCGACGCATCCTCGGCGAGCATTGCGCCCATCGTGAGGTGGCGGAGATCGTCATCGCGGGGCTCGAGGTGTGCACGCCGTGCGACACGCCGATCGATGGCCGCTAGCGTGTGGAGGATGTCGTCCTCGACGGACTGGAATCGCTCGACGCGGCCGGCGGCGTCATCCTGCGACGAAGGCGCTGCGACGTTCGCGGGCACAGGCCCGCAGCCCACCGCGAGCGAGAGCAGGACACCGAGGACGCCAAGCTTGGTGTGCGACGATTCCACGTCTAAAATCCCAGGATTTTGACGATGAGACGCTTGTCACGCTGGCCGTCGAACTCCGCGTAGAAGACGCGCTGCCACGTCCCGAGATCGAGGCGACCCTTGGTGATCGGCACCGTGACCTCGTGGTGCACGAGCATCGATTTCAGGTGCGCGTCGCCGTTGTCTTCACCGGTTCGGTGATGGTTGTATTCTGCACGAAAAGGAGCGAGACCCTCGAGCCACTTCCAGATGTCCTCGTGCAGGCCTGACTCGTCGTCGTTCACGAAGACGCCCGCGGTGATGTGCATCGCGCTCACGAGCATGAAGCCCTCGACGATGCCGCTCTTCTCGAGGACCTCCTCGAGCTGCGGCGTGAGGTGTACGAGCTCGCGCTTCTTCTTGGTGTGGAACGTGAAGTATTCGGTGTGGCTCTTCATCGACGCGCCGGCATTCTAAATCGCCGGGCGCGCGTTCACACGAGCCTTCGGCGCCGCGTGAGACGGGAGAGCCCGAGACCGAGTGCGGCAAGGACGAACAGGCCGCGCTCGCCGAGGCCGGAGCCGGACCGTCGGTCGAGGCCGCCCGAGACGCTGCAGCCGCCGTCGTTGCTCGGTGGCGGGGAGGAGCCGCCCTCGACGTCGTCGAGGAGGCCGCTGCTCGACGCGCCGGAGTCCTTGGTGCAGCCAGCGACTGGGTCGTGAACGCAGCCCTTCGCCGTGTCGCAGCGATCCTGGGTGCATGCGTCGCCGTCGTCGCAGTTACCACAGGCCGCGCAGGCCACCGCACCAGGACCGGACGTCGTTCCCTCCGGGCAGGCCGTACAGCTCGCCGCGCCTGCAATGGCGAAGGTGCCTTCCGCGCACGCGGAGCAAGACGCAGCACCGGCAGCGGCTGCGATCTGTCCCGGCTCGCACTTCGTGCACGCCTGCGCGCCGGCGACCGAGGTCGTTCCCGGCTCGCACTTCGTGCAGGTCGTCGCGCCGGCGACCTTGGTGAACGAGCCAGGCGGGCACGCGGTACAGGCGGTGTTCGCCGTCGTCGTGCATGCGGTCGCCTGGAAGGTGCCGGCCTCGCAGACCTTGCACGCGTTGCACAAGCCGCCGCCCAGGAAAAACGCCGTCGGGCAGCTTCCGCACTGTTTCGGGCTCGGGCCCGAGCAGGCTGTACAGCTGGCGTCACATGCGCCGCAGGCGGTATTCGTCGTGGGCGTGCACGCGGCGGATTGGAAAGTGCCCGTGCCGCACACGCTGCACGCCGTGCATGCGCCGCCGGTCAGATACGTGTTCGCTGTGCAGCTCGCGCAGTCGGTGGCGCTCGGCCCAGTGCAAGTTCCGCAGGTCGCGCTGCATGCGCCGCAGACGACGTTCGCGCTCGCGGTGCACGCCGACGTCACGTACTCGCTCGCGCCGCAGGCGCCGCATGTGAGGCACTGGCCTCCGCTCTTGTAGCGGCCGCCGAGGCACGCCGTGCACTCGTTCGCGCTCGGGCCGGAGCACGTCGCGCATGTCGGATCGCACGGAGGCGGCGGCAGGACCGCGGCGATCGCGGGGACCTCGTCGACGCGCACGAACGAGTAGCCCTTCCCGATCAGGATCGGGACGATGTACTTGACCATGTCGACGGTGCTGCCGCTCGAGCCGTTCTTCGACCAGGAATATGGATCGTGCATCAAGACGATCCCCTTCGGGAACGTGGTCTCGATCTCGTTCACATACGCGTCACCGCACTGAATCGTCGTGCCGTAACCGGCATCGTTACCGACGCTGATGAGTGTGCCGGCGCTGTTCCTCATCAAGCCTTGCCAGCACGCCCAGTCCGCGGCTCGGCTCGGGAAGCCCGTGTCGAAGCCGCCCGCTTCCCAGTAGATCGGCCCGATGTACTTGTTCATCGTCGAAGCGCTGAGCGTGTTGAACACCGCGGGGCCATTGCTGTTGTACGAACCGTACGGCGCGCGAAAGAGCAGATGGTTCTGCGGCGCCACGGAGTCCTTGATGGTCGCGTCGGTGTCGCTCAGCTCGAGGACGCGCTGGGCGTCGGTAACCTCGGTCTGGAGATCGCGGTGCGTCGTCGTATGGTTGGCGACGAGGTGTCCATCCGACAGTAGCTGCGCGAGGATGCCTGCGCCGTTCGGGGTGACGGTGATGTTGTTCTGGTTCACCAGCGGCCCAGGCGGCGCATGAAAGCGGCCGCCGTTCATGAAGAACGCGGCCTTGATGTTCATCGACTTCAGGTACATCGAGAGCTCGATGGTCCGCGTGCCGGGCCCGTCATCGAACGTGAGCGCGAGTGTCTTGGCGGGCAGGCTGGTGCCGAAGAACTGGTTCGCCGAGAGGTCCTGCGAGACCTTTGCCGTCCTGCTGTGGTCGTGCGTGTCCTGCGGCGACGACTCCCCCAGGACCAGACCGGAGGGCACGCGGTCCGACGTGCACGCGGCGATCGTCACGACGGCCGACGAAACGACTGCGAGAAGCTGCCTCGGACCAAACAAAACCATCCGTAGCAAGATAGCGCGTCCGCAGCGTTCGGCTCATCCATTCACGCATGCGTTCCTGGCGCGCGCGCGAACGCTCCCCGCGTGTCACCCGATCGGGGGACCCGCGGAAACCCTCATGGAATGCTCATGAGCATGAGCTGCGGGCTGTTGCATTCATAGAGGCCATGAAGCGTCGCGCACATCTTTCGCTCGGGTCCCTCGGTTTCGTTTTCGCAGCCACCGTCGCCACGGGCTCGACTCTCGCCGGCATCGCGCTCGGCGAGCCGTTGAAGCTCGCCCCGCGAGCCGCTCCCGTCGCGCCGGCGCCGATCGCGCCCGTCGTCGTCGCTTCGCCGACGCTGAAGCCGGTCGCCCTCGACGGCATCGGCAAGGTCACCGACTTCAAGGTGAGCGGCTTTGGCTCCCCCACCGCGAAGGGACGCCTCGACATCTCGGGCACGGGCAGCTGCCGTTTCCGCGCGCAGATCGCCGATCTCTCGAAGTCCTCGCAGGAGACGCCGCCGGTCGCCAAAGTATTCGACGTCGCGGTGTCGCTTCCGCAGGTGATGGACAACATCCCGCCGCTCCCGAACGGCAAGTACCGCGCGTACATCCTCTCGTACAACGACAAGAACTGCCCCATTCAAGGTCCGAACAAGGCCGCAGGCGGCTGGTACCTCGACTTCAACGTCACCACCGCGAGCACACCCGCGAACGGCAGCCCGGCGCAGGGGAGCAGCGGCGGCGCGCCTCCTCCGGGCGGCGGCGGCGGCGGCGGCCCGAAGCCCGCGATCGGAAAGATCACCGCGATGTCCGTCCCCGGCGGAAGCTTCGCGGAGGACGACGCGCAGAAGATCCTCGTCAACGGCATGGGCGGCTGCGCGCTCGACCTCGCGATCTCGAACAAGGGCTATGGCGGCAGCTACGACCAGACGTTCCCCGTCAACCCCGTCAAGCTCGACGCCGGCGCGACGCTCTACAACGGCACGCACTTCGGCACGCTCGCGGAGGGCTCGTACCACGCGACCGCGACGGGCAAGAGCGGCTGCACCGGCACGGCGGCGATCGACTTCAAGGTCACGCCGAAGAATTCGACGAAGAAGATCCTCGGCAAGCCGACGCTTGCCTTTGACCAGCAGCCGAAGAGCGGAGGCGTCTTCACGAAGTCGAAGGACAGCAACATCTGGTTCAAGGTCACGGTCCCGCAGTCGATCAAGGGCGAGCCGAACGCGTCGTGTTGCGACGTGGAGTTCGACTATCAGAACGAGTTCGGAGGCTGGGAGCCGCTCCCGAACAGCCCGTTCAGCGACGCAGGCTTCAGCCTCGCCGTCCCGCAGGACAAGGGCGTCGTGAACAAGAGCGTCTCGTACTTCACGAACGGCACACACTGGCGCGTGAAGGTTCGCGCCTACAAGTTCAAGACCGAATTCGAGTGGAGCGACTGGGTCGAGTTCACCGTCGACCAGAACTAGGCCGGGTGCAGCGCAGACGACACACGAGCCCCCTACGGGCTCGTAGCCGACACGCTATTTGGCGTCGGGCTCGTCGTCCCCGGGCGAGAACAGGATCGGATAGACGACCGTGACGTAACCGCCATGCGCAGGCGGCCGGAACGACAGCGTCGAGAGCGACTCACGCATGCAGGTCGTCATCCTCTCGTCCGCGACGCCGCTATCGCCGTGATCGGCCTCGACGTCCTCGACGATCGCCCCGAGCTTCGCGTCGGCGACGATCGTGAAGCTCATCTCGAAGCGGCCCGCGGCGCTCTTCTTCCGCGTGAGGAGCTCCTCGTAACAGCCCTTCGCCATCGGCATGAAGTCGCCGCGGACGACCTCCTGGATGTACTTCGGATCCATCGCCCCGCCGTCAACGCCCACGGGCGCCGGCACGAAGCGTCCCTCCTTCGCGGCCGCCGCGGACTCCGGGTCGGACCCCGCCGCCCATCCCGCGAGGATCCGGTTCCGCAGCTGCTCGCGGACCTTCCGGTCGTGAATCGTCTCGGCAATCACGCCGCCATCCCACGCCGTTGCGGCCGTCGCGCTGCCCCGGGCGCTCGGGGCGGCGCCAGCGTCGTCCTTCTCGAACCCCACGCCGGCCTTCGACGGCGGCACGTGCGTGCTCCCGCCCGTCATCCCGGCCCAAAAGAGGAGGCCTGCGACGAGGACGATGGAGCCGATCAAGCCGAGGATCAGCTGCTTGCCCGAGATGCTCTTCGACGGGACGTCGCCGCGTTTCACAGGAGGTTTCACGCCTGCATCATGCCAGGCTTTTCCCTGCTCGCGGCCCGTTATAGGGTGCCCCCGTGCCCTTCGATCGCTCGACCTCGACCCGCGTAGTCACTCGCGCCCTGACCCGTTCGGCGCAGGGGCTGTGGCCGCTCGTCCAGCGCCTGAACAAGGCCATCGAACGCCCCTCCGCGAAGCCCGCTTGGGCCCCGGCGCCGCTCTTGAAGCGCCGCGAGCGGACGTTTCCCCAGCTTGGCTTTCCGCGGCAAACGGACTCGCTCTGCCCCCGCTGCGTGAAGGAGGTCCGGACGGAGATCCTCGGCGGCAAGCGTGATCTCCGCGAGCTCGTCGACGGCCGGCCCGGCGAGATCAAGGCGAGCATCGTCGAGAAGGAGATCGACGGCGTCCAATGCGTCGTCATGATCAAGGATTGCCCGACCCACGGGCACTTCGAGGACGTCATGTCGACGGACCCCGAGTTCCTTCGCCGCCTCGAGAATCTCTACCCGGGTCGCGATTTTCTCGCGCCGCTCACCAAGCTACGCGAGCACGGCAGCTCCAGCATCAAGTTCGGTCGCGGCTCGGTCCTCACCGTGGACCTCACCAACCGCTGCAACATGATGTGCGACCCGTGCTT
>JAYSXP010000546.1:0-9588 GCA_043717125.1 Polyangiaceae bacterium
CGAGCTTCGTCTCACACGACACGAGCTCCCGAAGGTCGCTCAGGTCGTGTGTCTCACACGACACGAGCTCCCGAAGGTCGCTCAGGTCGTGTGTCTCACACGACACGAGCTCCCGAAGGTCGCTCAGCCCTCGACGATCGTGCCGATCGGCTCTCCGAGAACGACGCGCTTGATGTTGCCGGGCTCCGTGAGCTTGAAGACGCGGATCGGCATGTTGTTGTCGCGGCAGAGCGTCGCCGCCGTCGAATCCATCACGCCGATGCGGTCGTTGATGAAGCGATCGAACGTCATGTTCGTGTACATGGTCGCGTCCGAAAACTTCACGGGGTCCTTGTCGTAGATGCCCTGCACCTTCGTCGCCTTGAACAGGGCGTCGGCGTGGACTTCCATCGCGCGCAGCGCAGCCGCCGTGTCCGTCGAGAAGTACGGATTGCCCGTGCCTGCTGCGAAGATGACGAAGCGCCCCTTCTCGAAGTGACGAATCGCGCGTCGACGGATGTACGGCTCGGCGATGGATCGAATCTCGAGGGCCGTCTGCACGCGCGTCGGGACCTCGCACTTCTCGAGTGCGTCCTGGAGCGCGAGCGAGTTCATGACGGTCGCGAGCATGCCCATGTAGTCGCTCTGCGCCCGGTCCATGCCGGCGCTGGCGCCCTTGAGCCCACGGAAGATGTTGCCTCCTCCCACGACGATGCCGACTTGCACGCCTGCGGCGTAGACGTCGGCAAGCTCTTCGGCGGTCTGTTTCATGACCGCCGGCTCGATGCCGAAGCCCTGCGCACCACACAGGGCTTCGCCGCTGAGCTTGAGGATGATCCGCCGGTAGCGGAGCTTGGGGTCCCGCGGGGGCGGGGCAATCGTGTCGAGTCGGGGACCGGAGAGAGGTCCCGAGCCGCCGGGGCGCGCGTCTCGCATAATGGGAGCGTCCTTAGTCGCTGGGCGGGAGGCGTGCAAGGGAGCGCACGCGGTGATAGGTTCCGGGCCGTGAACGCCGGGCGAATCATTCGTTTCAAGACCGCGGCCGTGGCCATGACCGGCGCAGCGGCGCTGCTCGGGCTCGGGGCGAGCAGCTGCAAGTCGTGTGAGGGCCGCGAGACCACGGACGTTGCCGACTCCGGTCATGCGCAGCCCACCTCTCTCACCCCCGAGCAGGCGAAGCAGACGCTCGCGAAGGTCGGAACCGACACGATCACGCTCGGCGACTACGCCGCGGCGCTCGAGCACATGGATCAGTTCGACCGTCTCCGGTACCAGTCCGTCGAGCGGCGCAAGGAGCTGCTCGACGAGATGATCACCGTCCAGCTCCTCGCGAACGAGGCCTCCGCAAAGGGCTACGACAAGGACCCCATCGCGCAGCAGGAGATGCGCGCGATCCTCCGTGACTCGATGCTCGCCGAGGCGCGCAAGAACGTCCCGATGCCCGCGGACGTCCCCGAGTCCGAGGTGCGCGCCTGGTTCGAGGCGCATCGTGCAGAATACAAGGATCCCGAGCGCCGTCGCGTCTCCGTGATCCTCCTTCGCGACGAGGCCACGGCGCGCGATGTGCTCGCGGCGGCGAAGAAGGTCGAAGACGCGTCGCAGTGGGGCGAGCTCGTCCGCTCGAAGTCGCTCGACCCGCAGGCCCGCGCCAACGTGCCGGTCGACCTCGCAGGTGACATCGGCATCGTTTCGCCGCCGGGCGATCCCCGCGGCGAGAACTCGCGCGTTCCCGAGGAGGTCCGAGGCGTCGCCTTCGAGGTCGCCGAGGTCGGCCACGTCGCGAATCGCGTGGTCGGCTCGAAGGGAAAATACTTCGTCGTCCGCCTCACCCAGAAGCTCCCCCCGCACGAGCGGACGTTTGCCGAGGCCGAACGGTCGATCCGCGTGAAGCTCGCGCAGGACAAGCTCCGGGCGAAGGAAGACGAGCTCATCACCGAGCTGCGAAAGTCGGTCAAGGTCGAGATCGACGAGCAGGCGCTCGCGACCGTCAAGGTCGACATGGGCGACGGCGGCGGTCTCGCGCCGTCCCCGCCCGCCAGCGCCGACGCCGGCCGCTGAGGCTCGAATGACTGCGCTGGTCTCGCCGTCCTCCCTGGTGCGTGAGCGCCGCGTCGTGAAGGAGCCCAAGGTCGCTCAGGCGACGCGCGCTCGTGTCTCGCCATCACGAAAGTGGCAGGAGCAGCTCCGCGAGAGCGTGCGCTCCGTCGAGCAGCTCGCCCGCGCGCTCGACCTGACCCCCGAGGAGCTCGAAGGGGCGCGCCGCGCGGAGCGCGAGGGGCTGCCGATCGCGATCACCCCTTATTACCTTTCGCTCTGCGATCGTCACGACGCAAGTTGCCCCGTTCGCCAACAGTGCGTCCCGCGTATCGACGAGGCGAACGAGGTTCCGGGCGACCTCGTCGATCCGCTCGGCGAGGTCGAACACGAGGTCGCGCCGCATCTCGTGCGTCGCTATCCGGACCGCGTCCTTCTGCTCGCTACGGATCGCTGCGCGGTCTACTGCCGTTTCTGCACGCGCTCGCGCATCGTCGGCGACGGCGGCGGGCCGGTCTCGCTCGAGCGTCTCGAGCCCGCATTCGAGTGGATCGCCGCGCACCCCGAGATTCGCGATGTCATCGTCAGCGGCGGAGACCCACTCGCCATGGCGACCGAGCGTCTCGATCGGCTCCTCGGGCGAATCCGCGCCATCCCGTCGGTCGAGACGATCCGCCTGGCGACGCGCGTCCCGGTGACCCTCCCGATGCGAATCACCGCGGAGCTCGTCCGCGCGCTCCGGAAGCACCACCCCGTCTGGGTGATGACGCACTTCAATCACCCGAAGGAGCTGACCCGCGCGGCGATCGAGGCGTGCACAAGGCTCGCGGACGGCGGCTTCCCCGTGATGAACCAGACGGTTCTCCTCGCCGGCATCAACGACGACCCGGACGTCCTCGAGACACTGTTTCGTGGGCTCGTCCGCGCCCGGGTGCGTCCGTACTACCTGCTCCAGGCCGATCCCGTGCGGGGCACGGGCCACCTGCGCACGCCGCTCTCGCAGGGCGTCGCGATTCTCGAGCGGCTCCAGGGGCGGCTCACCGGAATCGCGCTCCCGAAGCTCATTTGCGATACGCCGGGCGGCAAGGGCAAGGTCCCGCTGCAGCCGGACTACGTAATCGGGCGTGGCGAGGGAACGACCACCCTCCGAACGTTCCGAGGCGAAGCGGTCACGTATGTCGACCCGCCGCCGTCACACGCTCGCTCCGTTCGCACCCGCTGACAGCGTTCGGGCCTTTTCCTATAGTCTGGGGGTGATGGGATCCAACACTCGCAGGCGGGTCGTCCTTGCTGCGGCGATGCTCGCGATGCAATCGACGCTTTTGCCGGAGGTCGCGCTCGCGCAAGCGCCCGACGCGAAGATCAGCCTCGCGAACGGCGACAAGGCCGCGCGCGCCAAGGAGTGGGCGAAGGCTCAGTCCGAGTACCAGACGGCCAACGCAGCGACGCCGAGCAGCGATGCGCTCGACGGCCTCGCGAACGCGCACTACCAGCAGAAGCACGACAGCGAAGCCTACGTGGCCTACGAGTCCTGGCTGAAGACGTACGGGGCGGCGAACCCCGGGAAGAAGCGGGCCGCGGAGGCGCGCCTCAAGGAGCTCGAGGCCAAGACGGGGCTCCTCGCGATCGATGCGGCCGAGAGCGGCGCGACGATCACCGTCGACGACAAACCCTCGGGGACGACACCGCTCGCTGCGCCGCTGCGCCTTGCGGTCGGCCCGCATCGCACCAGGGTCACCAAGGAAGGGTTTGTCCCGTTCGATCAGGCGCCGAACGTCGCGGCCGGCACGACCGCTACGGTGCACGTGAAGCTCGAGGCGCAGACGACCAAGGGACGCCTCTCGGTTCGCGAGAAGGCCGGCAAGGCGATCCGCGTCTTCGTCGACGGCGTCGACATGGGCGAGGCTCCGTGGGTCGGCGAGGTCGAGGCCGGCCCGCACGAGGTCAGGGGCCGGAGCGGTGCGATGACCGCGGTAGCGGAGAAGGTGACCGTCGAGCGCGGCAAGACGCGCGACGTCGAGCTCGTGGCCTCCGCGAGCTACGCGACGCTCAAGGCCGGAACGAGTGACGGTAAAGGCCTCATCTACCTCGACGACAAGCTCGTCGGCGAAGGGACGTTCGCCTCGGACGTCCCGTCAGGGCCTCACAGCCTCCGCATCACGCGCGAGGGCTACGACCCGTTCGAGGAGACGATCGATCTGAAGGAGAAGGAGACGCTCGCGCGAACCATCACGCTCAAGCTCTCCTCGAAGATCGAGACCGGGCCCGTACAGAAGGAAAATAGGCCTCTCGAAGGCATTTACGGAGGCTTCGGCCTTCTCATGACGTTCCTGCCTGGCGGCATGAACAGCTCGATGCAGAAGGGGTGCGAGGACCCACGCCCCCCCGTCGAGCTCACGGGCTGCAGCGGCGAGACCGGCGGGCTCGGTGGCGGCGTCACGGGCTTCGTCGGCTACCACTGGGATCCGATCGGCGTGGAGCTCTTCCTCGGCGCCCAGTACGACGAGACGAAGCCGTCGCTGAAGTGGAGCGCGTCCTCCACCGATGCGGGCATCTTCGCCGATCCCCCGCGCAAGGAGGACTTCGCGGTCCGGCGCGTCGGCGGCTTCGGGATCGCGCGGATTCGGCTGACGCTGCAGGGCGAGAAGGTGCGGTTCAGCATCGCCGGAGGCGTGGGTCTCTCGTATCGCTCGCTCGTCCTCACGCGCGACGCGTCGCGCGATTCCGACGGCGCGACAGACAAGCTCGTGCCGGACGCGCAGAGCTATCTCTCGCCCATCCTCTCGCTCGAGCCGAGTCTTCAGTACCGGATCGGCCCGCACACGGCGATCGCACTGGGCTTGTCCCTGCTCGTGGAGAGCCCGCGCTCGTTCGACCAGATCCCGACCACCAAGATGGAGAAGCTGCACGGCTTCTCCAACGGCCCGAACGCTCCCGCCAGCGGCCTCACGACGCCCGCTTACGAGCTCGCGACCGGTACGCAGATCTTCGTGGGCCCGTTCATCGGGATGATGTTCGGTCCGTGATTCACTTGGCGCTGCCGGCGCCGCCGCCCGCGGTGACCGGGCAGCCCTTGAGGTGGGTGAAGACCGGGACAGCGATCGGCGACTGGCCGTACTGCGCGGCGTAGAGAGAGGCCGTGCGGAGGACGGTTCGGTAGGCCTCGCACGAAGCCTTGCAGAGGTACACGCGGTTCGTGTTGGCCGCGTCGAGGCCGAAGCCCTCAC
Organism: Polyangiaceae bacterium; assembly: GCA_043717125.1. Lineage (GTDB taxonomy): Bacteria > Myxococcota_A > Polyangia > Polyangiales > Polyangiaceae > Labilithrix. Next base: position 5,241 of record JAYSXP010000546.1, read on the forward strand.
CGTCGATCTGCTCCGTGGTGCAGGCCCCGTTGAAGGCGAGCTTGGTCGTCTTCGCTGCGGGGTTGATCGGACCCGGATCCGTGTAGCTCAAGGTGCTGTCCGCGTCGGGGTGGGTCTGGGGCGGGCTGACGTCGTAGACGCACGTCGCAAGGTCGTTCACGACGGCCTGGAAGGCGTCCTGCGCGGCGCTCTTGCTCTCGCGGGCATCGTAGACGTGCATGGTGCCGCCGTTCGCGGCCAGCATGTTCGCGTCCGTCGGGATGACGGCATTGTCTCCGTTCGGCGTGTCGCGCGCGAGCATGAGCACGTACGTCTGGATCTTGTTCGCTTGCAAGGCGGCGGCGCTCGCACGCGCCGCTGGAGGGGCGCCGCCGCAGCTCGCCTGATCGAAGCCGCGGTTGCCGATCACGAAGACGGCGCGACGGTAGTAGTCCTTGAACGTGTCGCTTCCGAGTCGCGTGTAGGCGTCCCGGAGCGCCCCGTCGAGGAGCACCGGCGCGTCCTGACCCTGCAGCGCCACCGTGGAGGGCACCGGCGGCATCTTGGTGTCATCCGGCGAGCGAAGCTTGAACTGCGCGATGACGTCGCTCTTGGCGAATCGCGCCAGCTTCGATGGGACCACCTCGGTGAAGCTGTTCGGGGTCGCGCACGTGCCCGTCCCCGGCCCGGGGAAGAAGCCGAGACCGAGCTCCGTCTTCTGAAAGGCCGGGTCCGCGAGCGAGAGGCCGACCGTCGCCGCCAGGGCTGCCTTGTAGAAGAGCTGGCTGTTCTGCGAGTCGTCGGCGAGGACCTCGAGCACGGCCCGCGGCGGCCTCAGCTCGGACGCCACGCACCCGTTCGGCACCGACCCATTCGAGGAAACGCCGTTCGGGTCGACGCCCATCGATACCAGCTGATCGTCCGCGCAGAGCGGCTTCTGCGGCAACTTCGCCTGGCACGTGCCGCTGACGCGAATGGCGGTGATGCGATGCTTGGTCGGAAAGCCCGCGGGCACGGGCGCGCCCGGACTCGTGTCCGAGCTCTCGCCCTTCACCAGGTCGCAGAGGCCCGGCGGGAGGCGGAACTGCTGCGGCTTGCCGATGGGATCGGGAATCAGGAAGCCCTCGAGGTCGTCCTTGTCGAGGATCTCGCGGCTCGCGCCTCCGTCGTAGGTGATCTCGACGTTCACGCCGTCGCCGCTCTTCGGGGTCGTGTCCGGGGGTAGACCCGCGAGCCGCGGAGGTGAGCTGGGCGGCGAGTTTCGCAGTGCGTACGTGCAGTCTTCGGCGTTGACGACGACCGCCGGTTCACCCGCCGCGAAGCACTGGGCCGCGTTGAAGCAGGCCGCGCCCGTGCCGTTGATGAGCTCGTCGCTGTACTTCAGGAGCTTCGTTTCGTCGGTCTTCGCGCTGACGCAGCGTCCGCCCTTGCACGTCAACGCCTCGTCCTTGCAGTCCGGTATGTCGAAGCACGAGTACTTCAGCGGCATCGGCAGAAAAAGGATGCTGTCGGCCACATAGGGCTGACGGCTGCGACGGAGGATGCGCGTGTTCTCCTGACCATTCGCGCCGACGGCCGCGGCCACGCTCGTGCACTGGTCGAAGACGGGGTTGTTGACCGACTCCGAGAAGTCCTCCGTGAACCCGCTGACCGTGACGGTGATCGGATCGGGGCCAGGCGTTCCCTGCGACGGGAGCTCGCCGAGGCTCTTCGGGAGGATGACCTTTCCGTCGTACGCCCTGTAGCCGCGGCAGAACTGCACCACGCCGCCGACGCTCACGTCGATGCGGATCGACTTCAGATCGCGAGGGACCTGCACCTGCGTCGACACGCCCGCGACGTACTCGGTCTGCTTCTTGGCGTCGCAACCGGACCACACCAGCGCGGTGGCGGCCACGGCCCCGAGTGTCAGGGCGCTACGGGTGGAAGAGCGGCGGTCACGCATTAGAAGGCCTCCAAAAAACGAAGTGTGTAAGATGCACGCATCAGAAGCGGACGGACGGCGTTCCGACGGTGAACGGCGGCAGCGAGCCCTTCACGGGCTCCTGATCCTTCGGACGGGTGACGAGGTAGATCGCGGCGGTGCTGGCACCGACCACGACGATCGTGCCGATGAGCCAGGGCACGAAGCTCGCGTTGCGATCCTCGTTGAGCGACGCCGAGACCGAGCGCTCTCCGCCCTTCGGCACGTCGACGTCGTAGCTCCACGTGTAGTGGCCCTGCTTGCGCACCACGATCTGGTGTGAGCCGACGTCGACCGGGCCCTCCCAGCGCGAGGCGCCGACGGTCTTGCCGTCGATCTCGATCGTCGCGCCCTCGGGCCTCGCGAGCACGACGAGCTTGCCCTTCTGCTGGTCCTGCGCGAGCTGTAGCGTCAGGTTGAGAGGCTCGCCCTCGCGGACGAGCGCGCTCTGCGTCGCCGTCACGTAGCCGGGCGCCTCCGCCGAGAACTGGTGAGGCTCGGCCGACACGCCGACCTGGCCCTTGTAGGGAGCCTGACCGACCTCCTTGCCGTCGACCTTCACCACCGCGCTCGCCGGACCGATGACGGCGACGTTCACGAGCGTGGTCTTCACGGCGGCAGCGAGCTTGACCGTCACGCGACCGGACGAGCCTCCCTTCATCTCGATCGTCTCGCGCCCGTCCGCGAAACCGGACTTGATCGCCTTCACGTGGCGTTCGCCGACCTGTACCGAGACCGGGCCCGGGAGCGGGGACGTCCCAACCTTCGACTCGTCGACGTAGATGTCTGCGCCCGGCTCGCTCACGTCGATGGTCAGCTCCGCGACGAACTGCTCGAGCCCGGAGATCTGCGCCTTGACGTCGGCTTCCTCGTCCGGCGCGAGCTGGCCCTTGCCGTCCGCGAGCTCCTTCTTGAGTGTGTCGATGGCGCGCGCGTAGCGGCCGAGGTTCTTCTCGCAGATGGCGACGTTGAAGAGGACGCGCGGGTTCTTCGACGCCTCCCAGGCAGCATAAAAGCTTGTGCGCGCCCCGTCCCACTGCCCGGCTCTGTAGAGCGCGAGCGCGCTGTCCCACTGCTTCTGCGCTTCGGGCGGGAGCTGATCGCGTAGCGGCTTCTTCTTCGCGGGCTGCGCGACGGCGGTGCTCTCGAAGGTCGCGAGGAACGACGGCGCGACGAGCGCCGTCGCGACGAGAACGGCCAGGCATTTCTTGGAGGAGGCGAAGGTCGTTGTCACTTTGGGTTCTCTCGAGTCTCTCTGCTACGCGCCGGGGAACGCCGGCTACTCATTCGGTTCACGTTTGAGCGCGCGTTCGCCAGGCGTCCGAGGCTTCACGATCGGGGCCACCGCCGGAGGGCGTGGCCCGGTCCGGACGATCGACGCGCTGGCGCTGGCGCTGGCGCTCGGAACGGCCGCGAGCTTCGCGGACGTGTCGGCGCTCGGCGTGGCGGATGGCGGAGGGGGCGTGAGGTTCGTCCACGGCGTCTCCGCGGGGACTGCGACGGCCGAAGGAGGAGGTTGCGACCCGAACGTGTCCTTCCCGGCGCCTTTGCCCTTGAAGTTCACGGCTCCGAGAACGCCCGCGATCGCCGCGATCGCGATCAGCGGAAGACCGTAAATCAAGGGCGATCGTGGCTTCGCGGGCGCAGTCGCCTCGCGCAGCCCCATCACCGAGGTATCGCGCGCGGTGTTGAGGTCCGTCTGCGCGCCGGCCACCATGGGGCGTGCGAGAGGCGGAGGCGGGGGGACCGACGCTCCCGGGTTACTGTCGAACTGCGTCCGGGCACCGGCGTCCTCGGGACGCGCGCGATTCTCGACGGCCTGGGGCACCGCGGCCAGCCGACCCTCGGACGCGCCGGTCGACGCATCGTTCGTGACGAGGCGCGGTGCCGAGACGCCGGCGTAGCCGCGCGGCATCATCTCGGTGACGGGCGGGCCCTTCATCACGTCCGTCGTCGGACGACTCGCCATCGCGTCCGTCGGAGCTCCTCGCGGGAGCTGCGAGAACGCCTCCATCGACTGCGGGAGGTCCTCGGGAGGCGCCATCGACGCATTCTTGCGCGCCTTGACCGCGCGCATGCGCGTCAGCACGTGGCGCGACCGCTCGCTCGCGAAGGGCGCGAGCGCCTCCGCCATGTCGAGCGCGCTCGAGAAGCGATGGTCGACCTCACGCGAGAGCGCCTTGTGAACGGCAGCCGCAAGCGTGTCGGGGAGGTCGGGCCGCGTCGATTGCACCGGCGGCGGCTCCGCCGTGAAGAGCTTGAAGAGGATCTCGGTGAACTCGCCGCTCTCCGAGAAGAACGGCGTGTGGCCGGTGAGCAGCTCATAGAGGATGACGCCCACGGAGTAGAGGTCGGAGCGCGCATCGACGTCGCGCGGGCTCCGGGCCTGCTCCGGCGACATGTAGA
>JAYSXP010000547.1:0-9570 GCA_043717125.1 Polyangiaceae bacterium
CCCTCCTTGGAGAGGAGCTGAAAGTCCGAGGCGAGGCGCGTCTCGACGGCGGAGGGGGCGACCTTGGTGATCGTCCAGTCGTCGCCGGAGCGCACGACGATCGCCGCGTCGCTGCGCACGGAAAACTGTGCGGACTGCGCCGCGGAGCCCTCGTCCTCCGGGCTCTCGTTGTTGCGCGCTTCCTTGGTGAGCGGGTCGAAGCTCTCCATCGGCACGAGCAGGAGGCCCTGCGCGTCGGTCGTTCCCTGGAAGACCTCGCCGTTCTTCACGGTGCGGATCGCGACGCTCGCGCCGCTCACGGGCTTGCCCGACGAGAGCTGCGTGACCCACACGAGGCTGCCGAACGGGCTCATCTTCGCGGTCACGCCGAGGTCGGTGACGGTGACGAACGCCTCGGTCCTGCCGTTGTTCGTGCTCTGCGCCCCCGGAGGCGTGAGCACGACGAGCGCAGGACCGCGCCCCTTGCGCGGCGAGAGCGCGGCGTCGAGATCGATGAAGTCGACCGCGCGCTGGTTCGTCTCGGCCTGCGTGGTCCTCCACTTCGAGGAGAAGCCGTTGCGCGAGATGAAGTCGGAGGTGGTGCCACGCGCGAGTGCCCACGACGTCGCTTGCGCGTCGGTGAGGCTCGCCGCGAGGGTCGCGTAGGTCGGAACATTCACGGCGCCGACCGGGATCTTGTGGCTGCCACCGGCTTCGAGCACCTGGCCGACGAGGCCGAGGTCGAGCTGGTACGGAAGGCGCTCGCGGCGCGGTCGCACGTCGCCCGCGACGGGCGCGCCGCCCTTGGTCGGCCTTGCTTTTGGCTTCTCCGACGTCCCCGGAGCCGGAGCGGCGGCGGCGACGGCGACGGAGCCGTCGGGTTTCACGAGCGGCGCCTCGACGACGAGCTCGAAGCTCGCGTCCTTCTCGAGCTTCTGCCCGTAGATGTCGCGCATGCCCGCGGCGACCGTCACGGTGTAACTCTCACCGAGCTTCGGAGCGACGCCGAGCCAGTGATCCGTCGCAGGATCGATGCGCCGAGGCGGCGCCTTCTGCCCGGGCTTGGGCGGCGGACGCGGCGGAAGCTTCGCGAGCTTCACGTGGCTCTTGAGCTCCTCGGGGCTCACGGGGTTCGAGAGGACGACCTTCACGTCGCCGTTCGCGCGGCAGCGACCCTTGGCCTCGATGCGCGGGCAGTAGAAGTCGACGAAGCGGAGCGGACCGTGCGTGCGCATCATGCGCGTGACCGGCTCGCTCATCGGGCGGGGCCCGCCGGTGCCATGGAGCTTGCCGAGCGTCAGCTCGACTTGATGATCGAGCGGCAGCGCCCTCTCGGGCTTGAGCACGACGACGTAAGACGCGGGCACCTTGGGCGAAGGCACGGGCTCACGCGACGCGACGAGGCGCACGAGGTCTCCCTTGTCGCCGTCGGCCTTGAACACGCGCAGCTTCGTCTGGGCGGCGACCTCGTTCGGGTCGACGCTTTGATCGAGCTCGACACGAAACGCAACGTCACTCCCCATCGCATGCTCGGTGATGCCCGCCGGGCCGAGAACCCGGATGTTCGCGACGGTGGGGCCGTCGGTGTCGAGCTCGAGGGTGTACGGCTTGCCGAGCACCGAGCCGTCGAGCGACTTCACATCGGGCGGAACGTTGACCACGAAATCGCTGCCGCCGGGGAGCTCGCCCTCGGGTGTGAAGAGGAGACCGCGCGTTCCAGTCCAGCGCCACGAGCCGGCGACGGTCGCTCCCGCCTTGGTCTTGATCGTGACGGCGGGGAGCCTCTCGTCGTCCGACATCTCGACGGCGCGGACGGCACGCGAGAAGAGGACCGTGACGCCGGGCTGCTTGCGATCGACGACATGTCCCTTGGGCGCGGCATAGACGACGGCGAACGGTCCGCGCGTACGCGCGGTCGGCCCGTCCGGACCGGCGGGCGCGAGCGTCATCGCGGGCCGCGGACCGTGGAAGCACGACGCCAGCACGAGAAGTCCGAAGACGCCGTAACGAGTGCGTCGAAAATCGAGTCGCATGCTGTCTTCTACCTTCTTCAACGGACTGTGTATCGCACGGGCGCGCTGGTCTTGGCGCCGCGGGTGGCGGTGATGGTGTGGTCGCCCGGTGCGAGCGACCATGCGCGTGACTTGGGAAGTAGCGCGCCGTCGACGCGCACCTCGACGGCGCTCCCATCGGGCTCGACGCGGATGTCGAGGAGCTGGAGTGCCTTCGGACGCTCGGGATCCATCACAAAGCGCGCGCCGTCGAACGGGTACGTGATGCGAGGAGAGGCGGCGTCGCTCGGCTCCTCGTCGCTCGCGCCGTCGGGCGCGTCGATCGGGCACTCGGGTGAGCTTGCTTCGGGCGCGAGGGCGCGATTCGTACGCCGGGCCCACGCGTCGTACGGAGCGGCCCAGCGCTCGAACGTCCGCTCCTCGGTCACGCTGCGGGCGCACGCCGGACCGGCACGCAGACCGTTGCGCGTGTCGACGCGGGTCCGCTCGTGGGCTCCGCACGGCGGCGCGTGCGAGGCGCTGCCCTCCGGAAGCCATTCGTGGACGCGATGCGGACATGCCCACGTCGCGACCTCGCCCGACAGCGCGCAGACTGCGGTGCGCGCGAGCCCGAGGCGCTCGGCGTCCTCCTTCAAGGAGAGCGAGCCGGGATGAGCGACTGTGCGCGAGCGAGATCGACCGGCAGCCTCCATGACGGCGTGGAAGATCGGACCGGCCCCGGTGATCCCGCTCACGTCAGCCATCGGCGAGCCGTCGAAGTTGCCAGCCCACACCGCGACGGTCACCTCGCGCGTGAAGCCGACGGCGACGTTGTCACGGTAACCCTTCGACGTGCCCGTCTTCGCGGCGACGTCGAAATCGAGCTCGAGCACGTTTTGATCGCCGAACGCCGACATGCGCGCGGCCTTGTCGCTGAGAATGTCGGTGAGCATCGCGGCGGTGCGCTCGTCGAGGACGCGCGTAGCGCCGGCGACGGCGAAGTCCTGCGTGAGGTCCCCGCGCGTCAGGCTGCTCACCACGCGGATCGGGCGGATCATGCCCCCGCGCGCGAGCGTGGCGTAGGCGTTCGCGAGGTCGAGGAGACGAACCTCGCCGTCACCGAGGGCGAGCGCGGGGCCGTAGTGTTCTGCATCCTCGGTGAGCGACGAGAAGCCGAAGGCGCGTAGGCGATCGAGCACGGCCTGCGTGCCGAGCTCGTGGATCGCGTACACCGCGGGCACGTTGAGCGAGTTGCCGAGCGCCTCGCGCAGGCGGACGGGGCCGCGGAGCTTCGTGTCGTAGTCGTGCGGGACGTAGTCACCTCCACCAGGGAGCGCGATGTGCAGCTCGAGGTCGGGCAGGATCGTCGCACCCGTCCAGCCGAGACGCGTCATGGCCTCCGCGTAGACGAACGGCTTGAGCGCCGAGCCGGGCTGCCGGAGAGCGAGCACGCCGTCGTTCTGACCGAGCGCGGCGGTGCCGTGAAAATCGGGCGAACCTACCCAGGCGAGTACGTCGCCGGTCGCGTTGTCGAGCACGACGACCGCGCCAGCGGTGACGTGCTTGTCGGCGAGCGAACCGAGCGCGGCTATCACCGCGCCCTCGGCGGTGCGCTGGAGGTCGGAGTCGATCGTGGTGTGGAGCTCGGAGAGAGCGCTGCGATCGGCGAGAGCCTGCGCGAGCCCGGGCTGCGCGGCGGCGAGCGGGCCCGTGACGAGCGCGCGTACGAGGTGCGGCGCGCCGAACGCGGGCTTGTCGAGCGCAGTGACCAGGGGCTCGGCACGTGCGCGGTCGCGCGCGCCCTCGTCGATCATGCCTGCGTCGGCCATGCGCGCGAGGATGCGGTCGCGCCGGCGCTTCGCGAGCTCGGGGCGCTTGGTGACGGCATAGAGCGAAGGGCCACGCGGTAACCCCGCGATGAGCGCGCCTTGCGCCACGGAGAGCGACTCAGGCGTCGTGTCGAGGTAGGCCTGGCTCGCGGCGGCATAGCCGCGGAGGTTGGGACCGTAGACGACGCGGTTCAGGTACTCCTCGAGGATCTGATCCTTCGAGAGCGAGGCCTCGATACGGAGCGCGAGCGCCGCCTCGGTGACCTTGCCCCAGAGCCCACGCTTGTGAGGCCGCAGCGTACGCGCCAGCTGCATGGTGATGGTCGACGCGCCGGACACGATGCGGCGATGCCAGAGATCGCTCGCGGCAGCGCGACCGACGGCGGTGACGTCGACGCCGAAGTGCGCATAGAAGTGGCGGTCCTCCGCGGCGAGCACCGCGTTGCGTACGTGAAGAGGGAACGCCGAGAGAGGCCGCGGGCGAGCGCGGGCGCCGTCGTCGGTGCGAACGTCGCGGAGGAGTCGCCCGCTGCGCGACACGACGCGGAGCGACGGCACAGCCGGCTCGCGGAGCTCGCTCGGGAGAGGCGTGAAGAGCGCGAGGACACCGACGAGGAGAAGAGGCGCCGCGAGCGTGAGGAGGAGTGCCTTGAAGATGCGACGCCGCGCCCGCCACGCGCGCCCCCGCCACGCAGGCAGCGCCGCACGGAGACGGCGCAGTCGCACGAGGGGTTGGAGAGAGGAGGAGCGAGGCATGCGGCTCGGAGGGCGGGCGAATGTATGCGAAAGGCTCGTCCAGAGGACGTGCGCAATGCGGAACGCTCGCGCGCTCAGCGCTCATCCGGCGTCCCGCGTCTGACAAGTAAAAGGCAGGGGCCGCGCGTCGCCGGGACGTGGCCAAGACGTGGGGTCCTGTCGCACCTGTACATACCTGTTCATCGGTGGCCACCGCCGACTGATCACCCCTTCGCGGTGACGATCCACACGGCGCTCGGGAGCGTGAAGCCGGGCGCGAGCGGCGCGAGCGTCTCGCGGAGCGCCTCGAGCGCTCGTGCGCGCGTCGCGTCGTCGGCGTCGCGGAGCGCGCGCGCCGAGGGCCCCATGCGGCTCGCGTACTCGAGGGCGTCGTCGAGCGAGGTCCCGAGCTCCATCGCGTCGGTGAACGGCGTGAGCTTCACGTCGCTCCAGCCCGCTTCGGTGAGGATGCCCCGCACGCGCTCGGGCTCGGCGAACGCGAAGGGCCCGGGGGCGTGCGGCGAGGGTGGAGCCGGCGGCACCGGGAGAACGCCCTGTACGGCCGCGAGCGGCACCGCCGCCCAGGGATTGTCTGCGAGCGACTGCCAGCAGACGAAGGTGAGCGAGCCGCCCGGCGCGACCGCGCCGTGGAGGTTCCTGAAGGCTCCGGCCGGATCGTCGAAGAACATCACGCCGAAGCGCGAGAGGATCGCGTCGAACGGCGCGTCGCTCGTGAACGTCGAGGCATCGTGCTCGATGAAGTCTACGTTGCCGAGCCCGGTCGCCCGCTCGCGTGCGCGAGCGAGCATCGGCCGCGAGATGTCGACGCCCACGACCTTGCCAGCATCGCCGACCACGTGCGCGGCAGCGAGTGTCAGGTCACCGCAGCCGGCTCCGACATCGAGCACGCGCATTCCCGGACGGAGGCCGGCGCTTGCGAGCACCGGCTCGCCGTAGATGCGGATGCGCGAGTCCAGCGCCTCCTGGTACGCGACCCAGCGCTCGCCGATGGGTCCGTTCCAGTTCTCGATCTCCGTCTGGTTCTTCATGGGGGTGGGACGCATTCTCACCCCCAGCGCTCCGTTCGTCGACCGAGGACTGACTACCAGCGATGGTGCGCGGGGTGGTCGGGCTTCACGGCGATGAACGTCCCGCTGCCGATCGCCGTGACTTTTCCGCAGGCTGTCATCGTCGCTTCGATGGTCGCGCGATCTTCGCCCGAAGAGACAACATGCGCGTCGACGTGAACGGGACCCAGCGGCGTCGGTCGCTTCAAGGCGACCTTGAACTCTGCGGTCACGCAACACGGAGCGTGATCGAGGCCGTTCTTCTTCATCAGATGGAAGATGGCCGTCCAGTTCATGTGGCAGTCGAGCACCGCGCCGATGATGCCGCCGTTGAGGACGTTTTCGAACGCCTCGTGATGGGGCTCCGGCGTGAAGTCGCAAACGAGGTGCGCGTCGGCGGAGTCCTCCGTTGCAAAGCTCCGGATGCGGAGGCCCTTTTCGTTCGCCGGACCACAGCCGAAGCAGCGACCGCGCGGCGCGAAGTTATCTTGCAGTGACGTCGTCGTGGAGAGGGTCATGACGCCGATGCTAAGCGCAACGCGTGAGATTTCGCTCAAGCTCGCGCGGATCTGGGCGTCCATGAGTGAGACCAGGTGCGGCTCCTCGCGCTGTCTCATGCCGTGAATTTCATGGACGACAGACCCGCCACCGCTCGGCCTCACGTTTGACCCGGACCTCGTCACGGCCGACGGGCTCGTCGAGCGCTTTCCGGACCTCGGGCTCTTTTCTGCCGAGGGCATCGTCGAGCTCGCCTGCCGGACAGCCTGGACGTGGAACGCTACGACTGAACGCGGGACCTTCCGCGCGGATGCGCTACGATGTCAGCGTGCGCGTCCGCTGGCCCCTCACGCTCGTCGCTGGCCTCGCGCTCGCCGCGTGCAATCTCGTGACCGGCGCGACGGATCTCGAGGTCGCGAGCGAGAGCGACACGGCGCCGATCGACAGCGGCGTGCGCGATGTCGCGGTCGACCGGGCGTCGCCTCTCCTTGGCAACGAGGGCGGCACGACGCTCGACGCCGCGTTCGATGCTCCGGTCGACGCGCCCGCAGGATGCGCGCCTTCACCCGCGCCTACGATACTTCTCGGCGTCGCTGCGAATGCGGCAGTCGCGGGCTACTACCAGCTCACGCCGGAGACGAACGCTCTCGCGGGCGGCATCGCGACGGCCACGCTGAGCCCGCTCGACGACTTCGACGCGTCGTTTTCCTACAGCATCACGTATTCGTCGGGCACCAACGTAGGCGCAGGCCTCGCGTTCTTCGTCATCGCCGCGTCCGTGAAGACCCTCTCGTGCCTGTCGGGCCCTTACCTCTGCACGCTCGGCGCGGGCGCGCCGGGCTTTGCGGTCGTCCTTCGAACGTCGACGCTCGCTAACGGAGATCCCCAGGTCCCCTATCTCGCTGTGGTCGACGCGGTGACGTTCCCCGACGTTCTCCCGGCGAACCCGCTGCGCGTCGACCCCACGAAGGTCTATGCACTCGCGAACTTCTCTCCGGGCGGCGGCTTCCCCGCGCCGGGCACCTTCCACACGATGTCGCTCTCGGTGCGTGCGGGAAAGGCGACCGTGTCGATCGACGGCGCGAAGCTCCTGAATGCCGTGCCAATCCCAAGCTGGTCGGCCGGTCGCTCGGTGACGTGGGGTATCGGCGCCGCGACCGGCCAGGGAAGCACGGTCGCGGAGCGCACCGTCGTCGGTCAGATCAGCGTCAGCCGCTGCGCGGTGCCGTGAATGAGCTACTTCGTCGACGGGAACGAGAACATCGCGCCCTCGCGCACGCCGGCCGACGGCCAGCGCTGCGTGATGGCCTTCTTCTTCGTGTAGAAGCGCACCGCATCCGGCCCGTAGGCGTGGAGGTCGCCGAAGAGCGAGCGCTTCCAGCCGCCGAACGAGTGGTACGCGACCGGCACCGGCAGCGGCACATTGATGCCCACCATGCCGACGAGGATGTGATCGGAGAAATAGCGCGCGGCCTCGCCGTCGCGCGTGAAGATGCACGTGCCGTTGCCGTACTCGTGCGCGTTGATGAGCGTCATTGCCTCCTCGAGCGACTTCACACGGACGACGCCGAGGACCGGGCCGAAGATCTCTTCCTTGTACGTGACCATCTCGGGTTTCACGTGGTCGAAGAGGCACGCGCCGAGGAAGTAGCCGTTCTCGTGACCGGGGACCTTGATGCCGCGACCGTCGACGACGAGCGTGGCGCCCTCCTTCACGCCGAGGTCGACGTACCCGCGCACCTTCTCGAAGTGCTGCTTCGTGACGAGCGGCCCCATGTCGTTCGTCGCGTCGACACCGGGACCGACCTTCATCTTCGCGATCTGGGTCTTGAGGCCGGCGACGATGGCGTCCGCGGTGGCATCGCCGACGGCGACGACGATCGGGATCGCCATGCAGCGCTCGCCGCATGAGCCGTACGCGGCGCCCATCAGCGCCATGACCGCGTTGTCGATGTCGGCGTCCGGCATGACGACGGCGTGGTTCTTCGCGCCGCCGAGGGCCTGCACGCGCTTGCCGTTCGCGCAGCCGCGCGAATAGATGTATTCTGCAATCGGCGTCGAGCCGACGAAGCTGAGCGCCTGGACGCGCTTGTCGTCGAGGAGCGTATCGACGGCCTCCTTGTCGCCGTTGACCAGGTTGAGGACGCCCGGCGGAAGGCCGGCCTCGAGCGCGAGCTGCGCGATGAGGAGTGCGCTCGACGGGTCGCGCTCCGAGGGCTTGAGGACGAACGTGTTGCCGCAGGCGATCGCCATCGGCCACATCCAGAGCGGGACCATGGCCGGAAAGTTGAACGGAGTGATGCCCGCGGTCACGCCGAGTGGCTGGAGCTCCGTCCACGCGTCGATGCCGGGGCCGACGTTGCGCGTGTGCTCGCCCTTGAGGAGCTCGGGCGCGTACGAGGCGAACTCGACGTTCTCGATGCCGCGCTGGACCTCGCCCATCGCGTCGCCGGCGACCTTGCCGTGCTCGGCGGTGAGCAGGGCGGCGATCTTCTCGGCGTGCATCTCGAGCAGGTTCTTGAGCTTGCTCATGACGCGCGCGCGCTTCAGCGGCGCCGTCGCACGCCAGGCCGGGTACGCCTTCTCCGCGGACGCGATGGCCGCTTGCACGGTCTCCTTGTCGGCGAGGAGGACGCGCTTCTCGGCGGCGCCCGTCGCGGGGTTGAACACCTCCTGGGAACGCGCCTTACCGGACGAATCGACGACGTTCTTGCCGTCGATCCAGTGGCCAATCGTGGGGAGGGCTTCGGACATGGGTGAGCTCACAGGTTGGAGGAGAGGCTGAACATTCTTTCACATCGGGCGGCTCTATGCGACACGGCAGGCCCGCGCGACCGAGGGCTTTCTCGCGCGCGCCTTCTTTGGGAAGCTCCACACGCAGTTCAGCAGCTCTCACCTGCCCTACGTGAGCGACGGCGTGCACCTCACCGCGGGCGAGATCATGCGTCTCGCCGGCGCCGAGGGTGAGAGACGGAAGCCGAAGGTGGTCGAAGCGCTCCGCGAAACACTGAGCCGCTACGATCGCGGCGACGGGGTCTGGGCACCGTCGAGCACGTGGTTCATCCGCGCGCGCAACCCCTGAGAGGCGCGCTCACTCGGGCGGGAGCTTCGCGAGGACCTCGTTCGCTTGCTCGACGACTTTCGGCAAGCTGCCTGTCTCAGCGAAAGCGACTGCCTTCATGAGCGCCATACGAGCCATCGCGGGCTTCCGCACCTGTCGCAGCGCGCGGCCGAGCGCGAGCCACGCGGCGGCGTCCGCGGGCCGATGGTGGATCACCGTCTCGAACGCGAGCGCCGCCTCGGCGGGTCGCATCAGCGTGACGAGGCAATCGCCGCGAACGCGATGCGCGTCGGGATCGTTCGGCACGAGCGCCACCAGACGGTCGGCCGCTTCGAGCGCACGCTGGTCCTTCTTCGTCGCGGAGAGGATCTGACCGAGGAGCCGCGCGGCGTGGAGGTTCTGCTCGTCGA